>NZ_DAOQZV010000062.1:0-15051 GCF_035343835.1 Nostocoides sp.
GACCGCCAGGACGGCTTGCGCCAGCGGCAGCCCGCCACCGTCACGCCCAAGCGGCGCCAACACCAGCCCGACCGCCGTCGCCGTGCTCACCGGCGCCAGGAGCCGATCGCCGAGGTCAAGGCGGACCAGTTCGCCCGCGGCGATCACGACCAAGGCGAGCGCGACGAAGGGCAGGGCACGTCGATCCACGGCCTGACCCGACTGGATCCACCCCACGACGGCGGCGATGACGATCCCGGCGGCCAACGCCGGCACCACCGTCGCGCCGCTGCGCAACGGCACGCTCATCCGGACGTCCCGGGGTCGCCGGCCACGGTCTCGGCGGACCGAGCGATCCCGCGATCGAGGGGGTCGACGCGTTCGAGGACCCGGCCCAGGGCCGCGATGACCGAAGGATCGAAGCGGTCGTCCTGCTGCTCCAGCAGCCGCCCGTAGGCGAGCAGGTGCGGCTCGCGCGCACCGGCGGGCACGTCACGAGCGCGCACCCGTGCATACGCATCGGCGACGGCTAGCACCCGGGCGGGCCGGAGCGGCCGGCCGACGCCGTCGTCGGGGTCGCGGTAGCGCTGCAGGATGGGCAGCGCCGGGGCCAGCACGTCCACGGAGTCGAGTGCGGAGATCGCCGAGCGGCGGCCACTTCCGTTGGGCAGCGCGAGCGCGTCGATGCCGTGCAGCGCTCCGGCTAGGCCGAGCGCCTGCGCATCTACCGAACTCATCGCCAGCTCATCGGCGATCCATTCGCAGATGCGCGCAACATCAGCGGCGTGGACCGCCGCACCGGGATGGCGCTCGTCCATGGCGGTGGTGAAGGCACTGACGGCACGTACCTGGGCGGTCCACTCATTGCTCCACTGCGCGACAGCGAATCGACTGACGACAAATATGGGCGCCAGCAGGACCACGCTCACGGCGCCGGCCCCGACGGGCACCCACGTCACCACGATGAGGAAGGCCAAGCCGATGGTGGCGAGATAGTCCAGGCCGGACTCTCGAAAAAGCCCCCGCATGGTTGTGCGCATCGAGATCCCGCGGCTGGCCCAGAGCACCCCCGCCACCAAGGTGGCTGTGGTGAGCGCCTGCACGATGATGCCCACCACGAGCCCCAGTCCCATCTGGATCAGGCCTCGGGTCTCGCCCAGGGCGGCTGCCGGGACCACGGGGGCGCCGAGGATCACATAGACCATGGCGGCCAGGACGCCCGCAAGGCAGCCGGTCGCGGCGTTGAAGACGATGCGCTGGGCGCCGACGGAGCGCCAGTTCGCGGCAGCGCCGACGATCGCGATGAGAGGGATACCCAGACCTGCGCCGAGGGGGATCGCGGCCAGCATGATCGCTCCGGTCAGCGAGAGTCCGCGCCCGCGCCGGGAGTCGCGCCGCGCCAGATTGCTGATGCCGGCAACCAGGGCGAGCACCAGGGCATCGCTCCACCGACCCACCCCGTCGAGCACGAACCACGACGCGCCGAAGGCCACCAGGGCGGCCAGCGACGTTGCCAGAACGACCGCATCGGTGCGCAAGGCGAACTCGCGCTCGCGGCGCTCCTCACGCGTATAGGCGTCGCTGGCCCGGGGCGCCGGGGAGGTCACGCCATGGGAGCCTACTGGCCCTCGACCGTCCATTCCCAGATATCCGGACGGACACACCTGCCGTTACCGGCCTGCGGGGGGACTCCCGTGCACGGTGCCGGGGTGGCCGCCTGTGACGGGGGCGGGGGCGGGTCAGCCGCCGCGACACCGGCGGGAAGAACGACGGCCGAAGCGGCCAACACGGCGCCGGCGAGGAAACGACGAGGCGACATTCTGTGGCTCCGAGGAGGTCGGCGATCAGGGCGTGATCGCGGGCTGATGTGGTGCGATTGACCAAATATTCCCACCAGGGCGACACGCAGCGAAATGCCTTTCCTACCGAGCGGGCGCGGGACCGGTACGCACGGGTGCGACGCGGCATACCGAGATCAGGCGCACGGGTGGCCGAGCGAACGGCGTCTGGGCGAACTATGGGAGAATGGCCGGTATCGGGACGCTAAGTCGGCGACCCACGGACACCCCCGACCGGTATGGAGAAGGACCATGAGCAAGCGTGCCCGCAAGCGCCGCGACCGCAAGAAGAAGGGCGCCAACCACGGCCGCAAGCCGAACGCCTGAGCGTCGCATCACCAACGCCGCCACCCCGGGACGGGGCGGCGGCGTTTTGTCATGGTGGCCGTATGCGGGATTGGCCGGCTCGGTGGGCGGATGCCGGCGTGGCCGGCTCAGTCGGAGTAGCGAACCTCGATCGTGGTGATCCGCTGGACGATCATCGCGCGCAGGTGGGTCGGTGCCGACTCTGGTGGGCAGGACCGCTTGACCAGGGCCTTGACCATTGTGTCGAGGTCGTATTGCTGCAGGCAAGCGGCACAATGCGCCAGGTGGGCGGCGATCTTGGCGCTGTCGTCGGAGCCCATTTCACCGTCGAGATATTCGAAGACGCGGTGTAGGGCCTCGGAGCAGTCGGCCTCGTCGAGGTGGTGGCTCACGACTCCTCCGCTCCGGTGCGGGCGGCAGCGAAGCCGCGCTCGGCGGCATAGTCGGCCAGCAGCTCGCGCAGGAGGCGACGACCGCGGTGTAGGCGCGACATCACGGTCCCGATCGGGGTGCCCATGATCTCGGCGATCTCCTTGTAGGCGAAGCCCTCGACGTCGGCGAAATAGACCGCCAGACGGAACTCCTCCGGCAACTCCTGCAACGCCCGCTTGACCTCGGAGTCGGGCAGGTGGTCCAGCGCCTCGACCTCCGCGCTGCGCAGGCCGCGCGACGTGTGCGACTCGGCGCGTGCGAGCTGGTAGTCCTCGACCTCGGCCGCGTCGGACTGCAGCGGTTCGCGCTGCTTCTTGCGGTAGGTGTTGATGTAGGTATTGGTCAGGATGCGGTACATCCAGGCCTTGAGGTTGGTGCCCGGTTTGAACTGGTGGAACGCGGCATACGCCTTGGCGTAAGTCTCCTGGACCAGGTCCTCGGCGTCGGCAGGGTTGCGGGTGGTGCGCAGGGCGGCGGAATAGAGCTGGTCGATCAGCGGCATCGCCAGAGCCTCGAAACGCGCGCGGCGCTCCTGCGCGGTTTCGGTCGCGAGATCCACCTCCGGCTCGGGTGACACGTCGGTCGGCGGGGTGGGTGGGGTGGCAGTCATTGCCGACCAGCCTAGCCCCGCTTCGACGGGGGAGGGGGTCAATAGGACGAGCACGGGGCCTCCGGAGCAGGATGCGAGAGTCTGGTGGAGTTCAGCGCGGACGAGCCGGGCGGTATTCCCCGAGGTCCGACATGACAGACTTGCCGCGTATAGTCCGGCGCTCCAGGCCGGCCCGCCGTTCCCGATTCACAAGGAGACCGCTCGATGTGCGCCGCCCCCTCCCCCGAGTTGACCGCGCTGGCCCAGGCCTATGGTGTGGCGACCGAGTTCTGGGACTGGCAGGGACGGCATACGACGGTCAGCGCCGAGACCATCGGGCAGGTCCTGGACGCCCTGGGCGTCCCGACTTCGACACCCGCCGAGTTGGTGGACGCGCATCGCCATCTGTGGCTGCGCCACTGGCGCCGGACGTTGCCGGCGACCGTCGTGCTCCGCGCGGGCTGGCGGCCGCACGTGGCCGTTCACGTTCCGCACGGCACGGCCGTCGGCCTGGTCGTCGAACTCGAGGAGGGTGGGCTCGTCGCGGTCCGCCAGGTCGAGAACTGGGTCGAGCCGCGCATGGTCGACGAGGTGCTGACCGGGGAGGCGACCTTCGAGGTGCCCGGCGACCTGCCGCTGGGCTGGCACCGCCTGCACGCCTTCGTCGGCGAGGCGAGCGAGCCGTCAGCGACCGCCGCGCTCATCGTCACTCCGGGACGACTAGATCTACCCGCGGGGCTGGCGCACCGGCGGATGTTCGGGTTGATGACGCAGGTCTATCAACTGCGATCGGCCAACTCGTATGGCATCGGCGATCTCGCGGACCTCGCCGACCTCGCGACGTGGGGGGCGGCCGATCTTGGCGCCGACTTCGTCCTGGTCAATCCCCTGCATGCCGCGCAGGCGACGGCACCCATGGAGGCCTCGCCCTATCTGCCGACGACGCGGCGCTTCGTCAACCCGGTCTACATCCGGGTCGAGGACATCCCGGAGGTCGGCTATCTGCGCTCGTCGCGGCGTTCGGCGGTGGCAAAGCTCGCCAAGCGCGCCCGCAAGCTCAACACCGCCGACGTCATCGACAGGGACGCGGCCTGGTCGGCCAAGAGCGCGGCGCTGCGGATCGTCCACGCCAGTGGCCTCAGCGCCCGGCGCCAGCGCGCCTTCGACGGCTTCTGCGAGCGCGAAGGCCAGGGACTCGTCGACTTCGCGACCTGGTGCGCCCTGGCCGATGTGCACGGACAGCCCTGGCGTCACTGGCCGCTCGATCTGCAGGATTCCGCGAGCGAAGCGGTCGCCGCGTTCCGTGACGAGCACCGCGCCGATGTCGACTTCTACTGCTGGTTGCAGTGGATCCTGACCGAGCAACTCGCCAGCACGCAGCACCTGGCCAAAGAGGCCGGCATGGCGCTCGGTGTCGTCCACGACCTGGCGGTGGGCGTCCACCCCGACGGGGCCGACACGTGGTGCCTGACCGACGCGCTCGCCCAGGGCATCAGCGTCGGCGCGCCCCCGGATCAGTTCAACCAGATGGGCCAGAATTGGTCACAGCCGCCCTGGCGGCCCGACCGGCTCGCCGAACTGGGCTATGCGCCCTATCGCGACATGTTGCGCACGGTGCTCCGCGATGCGGGAGGCATCCGCGTCGACCACATCATCGGCCTCTTCCGGCTGTGGTGGGTGCCGGACGGTATGACAGCGAAGGACGGCACCTACGTCCACTACGACCACGAGGCGCTCATCGGCATCCTGTGCCTGGAGGCCCACCGTGCCGGCGCTGTCGTCGTCGGCGAGGACCTCGGCGTCGTGCAGCCCTTCGCGCGCGACTTCATGTTCGAGCGCGGCATCCTCGGCACGTCGATCCTGTGGTTCGAGTGGGCCGACGGCCGGCCCTTGCCGCCGGAGCACTACCGCGAGCTGTGCCTGGCCAGCGTGACCACCCACGATCTCCCGCCGACCGCCGGCTATCTCGGGCTGGAGCACGTCGCGATCCGAGAGGAACTCGGGCTACTCACTCGGCCGGTCGAGGTCGAGCGCGAGCACGAGTTGGAGGCGATCGGCAAGGTCGCCGACGCCCTGGCCGCCCGCGACCTCCCGCACGACTCGGCCGATGTCGCGCCGTTCGTCGAATCGCTGCACCGCTATCTGGCCCGGACCCCGGCGAAGCTGCTCGGGGTGAGCGTCACCGACCTGGTCGGCGACCGCCGGGCGATCAACCAGCCGGGCACCGACACGGAATACCCGAATTGGAAGCTGCCGCTGACCGGGCCGGCGGGCGAACTGGTGACCATGGAGATGCTCACCCGGGGACCGGGCCCACGCCGGATCACCCGCTGGTTGCGTCAGGAGACGGCGGTCCCGAAGAGCCGGCCGATGCCATAGGTCACGGCCATCGCCAGGATGCCGCCGAGAACCACACGCAGCACCGCGCGGCCGATGGCCGCGCCCCCGAGGCGGGCGCTGATATAGCCGGTGAGGGCGAGGGCGACCAGCACCACGACCACGGTCCCCGGGATGCGCCAACCCGTGGCCGGGTTGAGGATGGCCAGCAACGGCAGGAGTGCGCCCATGGTGAAGGAGATCATCGAGGCGATGGCGGCGTGCCAGGGATTGGTCAAGTCGTCGGGGTCGATGCCCAACTCGGCCTCGGCGTGCGCGGCCAGGGCATCGTGTTCCGTGAGCGCCTTGGCGACATCGAGAGCCAACGACGGCGGCAGGCCCTTGCCCTCGTAGATCTCGGCCAACTCGAGCAACTCGGTGTGGGGCAGTTGGGCCAGTTCGAGGCGCTCCTTGGCGACCATCGCCCGCTCGGAGTCGCGTTGGGTGCTCACCGAGACGTATTCACCGACGGCCATGCTCATGGCGCCCGCGGCCAGACCCGCGAGGCCGGCGGTGAAGATCGCCGCCCGGTTGTTGGTGGCGGCGGCCACGCCGATAACCAGGCCCGCCGTCGAGACGATGCCGTCATTGGCGCCGAGGACCCCGGCACGCAGCCAGTTCAGCCGGCCCATCGCGCCGGCGTCGTGCGGCTCGTGGTGGCCACCCCCCGTCTCGGCGGCGGCCGCGGCGAGGAGCGTGGGATCCGCATCGCTCATGCCTGATCGGCAGGCTGCGCGCCGAGCGCGTCGGCGTGCAACGCGATCCGGTGGGCGAGTTCGATGTCGAGTTGAGTCAGGCCGCCCGCGTCGTGCGTGCTCAGCACCCACGTCGTCGTGCGCCAGCGGATGTCGATGTCGGGGTGGTGATTCATGTCCTCAGCCTCGAGCGCGACTTCGTCGACCAGGGCGATGGCTGCGGGGAAGGTGGGTGCGGCATACGCGCAGCGGATCTCGCCGCCGGAGCGGGCCCAGCCGGGCAGGTCGAGCAGTTGGCGCGTGATCTCGTCGTCGGTCAGCAGTCGGGACACGCTGCCCACGCTACAGCGGGTCGGCGCTGGTGGCCTCACCGATCGACGACGGACCGATCAGTGAGCCGTCCAGGCTCGGATCGGATTGGACCAGCGTGGGATCGACGGCCTCCGCGCTGACCCGGTGCGCCGCGATCGCGCCGGAAGCGATGTCCTCGACATAGTGACAGGCCACTCGGTGCGTGGCCGGAATGCCCTCGATTTGCACCGTGCGCAACTCGGGTCGATCGGTGTCGCACCGGGTGGGCTGACGCCACGGACAGCGCGTATGGAAGCGGCACCCGCTGGGCGGGTTGGCCGGGCTGGGCAGGTCACCGGTCAGCAGGATGCGTTCGCGGCGATCCTCGATCACCGGGTCGGGGACCGGGACGGCCGACATCAAGGCGCGCGTGTAGGGGTGCAGGGGTGCGGCATACAGGTCATCGGCACCGGCCTCCTCGACCAGGGCACCGAGATACATCACGCCGACCCGGTCGCTGATGTGCTTGACCACGGCCAGGTCGTGGGCGACGACGAGATAGGTCAGGCCGAAGGTGTCCTGCAACTCCTCGAGCAGGTTGATGACCTGGGCTTGCACCGAGACATCGAGAGCCGAGACCGGCTCGTCGGCGACGATCAACTTGGGGTCCACGGACAATGCCCGGGCGATGCCGATGCGCTGGCGCTGCCCGCCGGAGAACTCGTGGGGGTATTTGCTCAGCGACTTGGCCGGCAGGCCGACGGCCGTGAGCAGTTCACGCAAGCGCCGGGTCGCTGCCGCCTGGTCCTTGGCCAGACCGTGCGCCTTCATGCCCTCCAGCAGGAGGGACTCCACAGACTGTCGCGGGTCGAGGCTGGAGAGCGGGTCCTGGAAGACCATCTGCATCTCGCGGCGCTTGCGGCGCAACTCCTCGCCTTGCAGTGAGGCGACGTCGACGCCGTCGAAATGCACGCTTCCTGCGGTCGGGGGTTCCAGCTTGAGAATCGCCCGGCCCAGGGTGGACTTGCCGCAGCCGGACTCCCCCACCAAGCCATAGGTCTCGCCGCGGCGGATGGCCAGATCGACGCCGTCCACGGCATACACATAGCCGACGGTCTTGTCGAAGATCACGCCCCGCTTGATCGGGAAGTGCACCTTGACGCCCTCGACGCGCAGCAAGACGTCATCGCCATCGGCGGGCGAGCCGGCCGGACGGGACTCGGTTTCAGTGGCCACGGGGCACCTCCACGGGGTTGTGGCAGCGCAGCGCCGTGCGGCCGTCGTCCTCGAACTCGGGGGTCTGCTCCCGGCACACCGGCAGCGGCTGGCTGCACCGGGGGGCGAAGGCGCACCCGTGCGCCCACGGCAGGTTGTCGGTCACCGATCCCGGTATGGGGTGCAGCGGCTCGCCCCGGGCGCCGTCCAGTCGCGGGATGGAGCCGAGCAGCCCGTGGGTGTAGGGATGCCGCGGAGCGGCGAAGAGTTCGTGGCGCGGGCCGCGCTCGACGATCCGGCCGCCATACATCACGTTGACCTCGTCACACAGGCCGGCGACCACGCCGAGGTCGTGGGTGATCATGATCAGCGCGGTGCCGCTGTCGCGGACGAGCTCCTTGAGCAGCTGGAGGATCTGCGCCTGGATGGTGACGTCGAGGGCGGTGGTGGGCTCGTCAGCGATGAGCAGGCGGGGTTCGCAGGCGAGCGCCATCGCGATCAGTGCGCGCTGGCGCATGCCGCCGGAGAGCTGGTGCGGGTATTCCTTCAGGCGCCGGGTGGGGTCGGGGATGCCGACCTTCTCCAGCATTTCCCGGGCGTGCGGCATGGCCGCCTTGCGCGACATCCCCTTGTGGCGTTCGAGGACCTCGGTGACCTGGATGCCGATCGGGACGACCGGGTTCAGCGAGGAGAGGGGGTCCTGGAAGATCATGCCGAGGTCGCGGCCCCGCCGCTCGCGCATGGCGCCCTTGGGGAGGGCGAGCAGGTCAGTGCCGGCGAAGACGGCGTTGCCGGAGACGCGGTTGCCGCGCTCGGGCAGCAGTCCCATGATCGCCAGCGAGGTGACCGACTTGCCGCTGCCCGACTCGCCGACCAGGCCGACGGTCTGACCGGGGCGGACCGAGAAGCTGACGCCGTCGACCGCGGTGAAGGGCTTCTCGCCCTGCCGTGAGAAGACGACCGAAAGGTCCCGGACGTCGAGCAGGGGCTCCTGCGCCCCCGGCGTCGGCGTCGAGGCGCTTGCCATGGTCAACGTGGCCACTTCGTCACCGCCGCGTCTTGGGGTCGAGGGCCTCGCGCAGCGACTCACCCATCAGCGTGAAGCCGAAGGCGACGATGATGATGCAGGCCGCTGGGTAGAACGCGAGGTGGGGGTAGGAGCTGAGGTATTCCTGCGCGACCCCGAGCATCTGTCCCCATTCAGGCTGGCGCTGGTCGGGATTGCCCATCCCGAGGAAGGACAAGGCGGCCGCGTCGATGACCGCCGTGGCGAGCACCAGTGTGGCCTGGACGATGACCGGCCCGAGCGCATTGGGCAGCATATGCCGGAAGACGATGGCGCCCCGCTTGACGCCGAGCGCGCGAGCGGCGAGGACGTGGTCGCTGTGGCGTTGGGCGAGCATGGTCCCGCGCAAGAGCCGGGCGAAGACGGGAATATAGGTCACCGCGATGGCGATGATGACCGTCCACTGACTCGGCTTGCTCGCCAACACCGCGATCGAGAAGGCCAGCAGCAACGAGGGCATCGAGAGCATGACGTCGACCGCGCGCATGACGGTCGAGTCGACCCAGCCGCCGACGGCACCGGCGAGCGTGCCGAGCACCAGTCCCCCGATGACCGAGATGATGGTGACGAAGACGGCGACGATCAGCGTCTGCTGGCTGCCGACGATCAACCGCGAGAGCAGGTCGCGGCCGCGGTCGTCGGCGCCGAGCGGGAAGCCGGGCTCCGGGCCGGGCACCGGGTTGGACTGCCGGCGGACCTTGTCGATCAGGTAGGCCTTGATCGGGTCGTGCGGGGCCAGCCATTGGGCGAAGACCGCGACCAGGACGAAGACGATGGTGATGGCGAGGCCGACCAGGAACACCCGGTCGCGGCGTAGCCGGCGCCAGGCACTGGCGATCAGCGAGACACCGGGTCCCTCGTCCACGGCCCCGGCCTCGTCGACGCGCCCTGCCGTGGCGGCAAGGTCGTCGATCCGTTCCTTGCGCCGGGCACCGAAGGCGTGCCGGGACGTGCGGGCCACGGCGTCGTCGGCAGGGCCTGTCTGCGGTCGCTGCGTGGTGTCCTTCTCGGGCATACGGCTCACCTCGTCCGGACGCGGGGGTCGATGACGGCGTAGAGGATGTCGACCAGAAGGTTGACCAGGACGAAGATCGCCGCCGAGGCGAGGATCAGGACTTGGAGCACCGCGTAGTCCTTCTTCTCGAAACTGATCGCGAGCGCCTCGCCGATGCCGCCGAAGGAGAAGACCGTCTCGGTCAGGATCGCCCCGGCGAGCAGGCCGCCGACCTGCAAGCCGACCGTCGTGACGACCGGAAGCATGGCATTGCGCAGGACGTGGCGGCCGCGGATGACGCGGTTGGTCAGGCCCTTGGACTCGGCCGTGCGCACGAAGTCCTCGTCGAGCACTTCGAGGACCGAGGCTCGGGCGATACGGAAGATCACCGCGAAGGGGATGGTCGCCAGCGCCAGGCCGGGCAGGATCAGATGTTTGAAGGCGTCCCAGGCCGCGTCCCACTCGCGGGTGATGAGGCCGTCCAGGACGAAGAAGCCGGTGACGCGGGTCGCGTCCAGTCCGGCACTCTGGCGGCCGGAGACCGGGAGCCAGCCGAGTTTGACGGCGAAGAAGTACTTCAGGAGGAAGGCGAGGAAGAAGACCGGGACCGCGACACCGATCAGCGAGACGATGACGCTGGCGTTGTCGAACAGGCTCGCGCGCCGGCGGGCGGCGAGGTAGCCGAGCGGGATGCCGGCAGCCACCGCGACGATGATCGCGAAGGTCGACAGTTCGACGGTGGCCGGGAAGCGAGTCAGGAAGACGCCGAGGGCGTCCTTGCCGGGCTGGACGCCGTTGGAGGCGCCGAAGTTGCCTGTCGCCGCGCGTTTGAGGAAGCGCCAGTACTGCACATAGAGCGGATCATTAAGGCCGAGTGCTGCCTCCAGGCGAGCACGAGACTCGGGCGTGGCACGGTCACCCAGAATCGCCGACACGGTGCCACCGGGCAGCGAACGCAGCCATAGGAAGAGGAGGAGCGACAAGACGAAAACGACGCCGACCATTTGGCCCAGGCGACGGATGATGAAGCGCAACACCTTCTCACCCTCCCTTCTTCTCGTGGGCGAAACGTTAGCCGCCCCAGCACCGCTGGGGTGCTGGGGCGGCGTTCGTGTTGCGGGTCAGTGCCCTTCAGCGTCAGCTCTTGGTGACGACGACCTGGTCAAACATCTCCGCGGTCAACGGGCTGGCCGTGACACCGGAGACGCCCTTGCCGACGACGAGGGCCGGCGGGCTGTGGCTGATCGGCAGACCGGGGAGGTACTCCTCCATGATCTTCTTGTTCAGCGCTTCGTAGGTCGTGGTGCGCTCCGCCTCGTCGACGACGCCGTCCGCCTTCCGCAGCTCGCTCGTCAGGGTCTTACCCCAGTCGTTGGCGTAGGTGTGGAAGTCGTTGGTGTCGGAGGAGAAGAAGGTCCCGATGAAGTTGTTCGCCGAGTTGTAGTCACCGGTCCAGCCCAGGAGCCACGCGTCGAACTGCCCGTTGTCGACCCCGTCGAGGTAGCCGCCGTTCCACGGCTTGGTGACGGCCTCGACCTTGATGCCGATGTCGGCGAGGTTGGCGGCCAGGGCCTCGTGGATCTTCTGCGGGTCCGGCATATACGGCCGGCTGACCTCGGAGGGATAGGCGAACTGCAGAGTCATCCCCTCGGCGCCGGCTTCCTTCAACAGGGCCTTGGCACCCTCGGGGTCGTACTTGACCGGCTGCAGGTCCTTGTTGTAGCCGGCAACCGTGTCAGGCATGAACTGCGTTGCGACGGTGGCGCCTTCGGGCAGCTGGCTCTGAACCATCTGCTCACGGTTGAGCGCCATGTAGATCGCCTTGCGGACGCGCAGGTCCTTCAACTTGGGGTTCTTGTCGGGGTTGAGGCCCATGTAGAGGATGTTGAAGGCCGGGCGCACGAGCACCTGGTTGCCCCCGTCCTCCAGCGCCTTCCAGTCCACCGGGTTCGGCAGGTCGTAGGCATTGATCGAGCCGGCCTCGAGCTCCTGGCGACGGGTCGACTCGTCGGGGATGATCTTGAAGATCAGCTTGGCGGTCTTGGCCTTGTCGCCCCAATAGTCGTCATTGCGGACCAGGGTGATGGTCTTGTTGGCCTGGTCGTACTTGTCCAGCTTGTAGGGGCCGGTGCCGACAGGGGCCATCGCGTAGGCGGGGTACTTGAAGCCTTCGCCTTCCTTGGCCACATTGTTGGCGTCGCCGTCCTTGAGTGCCTTGGGGCTCTGCATGGAGAAGGAGTCCAGGGTCAGCAGGACGGGGAAGTCGGAGGTCACACGGGTCAGGTTGAGCACGACGGTGGCGTCGTCCTTGACCTCGCAGGACTTGTAGAGCGAGTCGTCCTTGCCGCCCTTGAAGCCGCCCATGGTGTAGGCCCAGTACTCGGCCGGGCCGGCGGCCGCGACCTCGTTCTGGGTGAACATGCGCTCGAAGTTGTAGCAGACGGCCTCGGCATTGAACGTCTCGCCGTCGGTGAACTTCACGCCCTGGCGCAGCTTGAAGGTCCAGGAGAGTCCGTCGGCCGAGGGCTCCCAGCTCTCGGCAAGCTCGGGCTCGGGGTCGGCGGTGCCGTCCTTGATGCCGAGCAGACCCTGCATCATCTGCCGGGTCACCCGGAAGGTCTCACCGTCGCTGGCGTAGAAGGGGTCGAAGACCTCGGGCGCGCCGGCGGCGCCGAAGGTGAAGGTGTCGTTGGCCGCACCGCCCCCGCCCCCGGAGGTGGCGCTCGAGCCAGTCGAACCGCTCGTGCCGGTGCTGCCGGTCTCCCGGTCAGACTTGGCACAGCCAGCCAGTCCGAGCGCGACGACACTGGCGAGGACGACGGGCGTGGCCGTCTTCCGCGAAAGTTTCATGGGCTACCTCTTCGGTCGTATGCCGCCCGGGCGGCGGTTGCCGTGGCGGACGTGTTTCAAGGCCTTCGATGCGGGGGAACCGAGCCGACGGTGCAGCCGTCGCGACGGAGGCGCTCCGCACTGAACGCTCATCGCACCCTAGTGCGCGGACTCGCCGCTGACCCGTGCCGTCACAGGCTTTGTTACCGAAGGGAGACCCCCGGAGTGCGGGATTTGCGGTGGCTGGGGGCGCTGGGACGCAACTTTGCGTCGACTGGGTGGGCCAACGGCATACGGGCCGGGCAGCAGGAACGGGCGAGCAACTTATCGTGGGCACGGTCCGCGCGCAGCTTCCCCTTCGAGCGTTCGATCCACTCCTCGACCTTCGGCAGGAACTCATCGATCAGCCGAGCTCGGGCGGCGGGACGCTCGGACAGGGTGCCCGCTTCGCGGGCGGCGACGTACCTGGCGACGGTGTGGTGCGAGACCCCGGACAACTCCCCGGCGTCACGCAACGACCCGGTCAGGCCGAAAGCTTCCAACATGTTCATGATCTCCTCGGCAGACTTCACGGTGTCCCTCCTGGGGGCGGTCGGCGCTTCAGAACCGCCAGCGCACCCGAGGAGGAGCCCCAACCACCGGACGTGGTCAGGCCAACGAACTTCGTGTCGGGCAGATCCCGTGACCGCCAGCGGGCACTTCTCGTGGCCGCTACCGGGCAGCTATATGGCCGCCTCCGGGCAGTTTCTCGAGACCGCTTTCACGCACGCATGGGATCAGGCGCTGGACGGCATCCTCAACGCCGACCCTCGTCAACGGGACTCGGTGTGGGCAATGGTCACCATCGCGTTCAACGCTCTGGGCGACCCGACCGTGTTGGATTCCCTCTCCCCTGCCCCCGGGGAAGACTTCGACCCCGATGCGTTTCTGGCAGCCAAAGGCACCCTCTATCTGCTGGGGACTTCCACGGGCGCGACAGCGACATCGGGCATCGTCGCGGCCTTCATCGAGGACATCGTCGAAGCAGCTCGACGACGCGCGGCCGCATCACCGGGCGCTCGGCTGGACCCGCCCCTGTCGTTGGTTCTGGAGGAGGCAGCGAACTACCCACTCCCTTCCCTGCCTTCGCTCATGTCCGACGGTGGCGGGACCGGGATCTCGACCATGGTCGTCCTGAAGTCCCTGGCGCAAGCACGTCACGTTTGGAGCGAACACGCCGCCCAGGCGATCTGGGACGCCGCAATCGTCAAGATCATCCTCGGCGGTGGCTCCAACGCGCGAGACCTCGAAGATCTGTCACGGCTCATCGGACATCGCGAGAAGACGTCCAGGACGACCAGCCGCGGCGCGGACGGGCGCCGCTCAACATCGACGTCAACCAGCAAGGTGCCGATCGTTGAGCCCGCGCAACTGCGCACGCTCCCGTTCGGGACGGCGATCTTGCTGATGCGCGCGGCGCCGGCCATTGCGCTGACCCTGCGTCCGTGGACTCGGCGGAAGGACGCGAAGCGACTCACCGCCAATCGTGGTGCTGTCGAGCTCGAGCTCCGTCGCGGGGCCACCGGAGTCCCAGAGGCGGCTGCATGATTGAGACTGCGAGCCCTCCGAGCGCGCAGCCACACTCGCCCGCGCCTGCGCCGATGGGCGGCGGGCCGGTTCACGTGCCGTCACTGAGCGAGAGCGAGTTCGAAGCGCTGTTGACCGATCTCCGAATCTGGGTCGCCGGGCTGGTCAGGCGCTTCGCCCTTGACGTCCGCACGATCCCGCCGTGCTGGGAGCGACACAACGCAATGGTCGAGACCCTCACAGCTTTGAGGGACGCCGAACGCGGCTGCTCGTCGCTGGCCCTCCACCCACGGCTGGGCTCGACTGGATCCGAGCCGTTCGGGATGCTGCCAATTTCCTGCGCGACCAAGCTGCCATGACCCGATGCACCGCCCACGAGCACCGAGACCCAGTGAGCCCAGTGTCCTAGCTATCCGCCATCTGACAGTCGCGTCGGCGAGCGTCATTGCCGTTAGGGGAAAGCCAATCTGGTGAGGTCAGCTCGGTCGCATTTGTGCCAACTCGCGGCGGTAGACGCGCGCCGCAGACGACGCGGACGCGTCATGCGTAGGCCTAGCGGCCCGCTGCGCAATCGCGGCAGGAGTGCTGAATGGTCTCGTGCCTCCAGCACGGCCTGGGCTCGCGGTAAGGCTTCGCCTGGGACCTGCGCGTATCACTGCCCCTCGGCTGGCGGCGAGTAGTGGCGAGGCTGGCCACACGTCCATCGCCGGTGAAGGCCACGCCCTCGCTGACCAGCACGGCCTTGGCCCAATCAACCCACCGGCGACTGTTGTCGTCCTGATCGGCGGCCAGCATCGTGCCATCAGCCTTCACGACTCGCCACCAAGGAATGTCATGGTCCCCGGCAGGTGTGGTCATCCAGGCGTCATTGTCGG
>NZ_DAOQZV010000063.1:0-2255 GCF_035343835.1 Nostocoides sp.
GCCCGCCGACGACCGCGCCGTCCAGGTCGACCAGGGCGACTGCGGCCATCGCGCGTAGGTAGTCGCGCTCGGCGGGCGTGGCTCGTTCATACCGGCTCCCGAAGAAGCCGACGGCGAGTTCGGCCTCGGCGCGCGGGACCGCGACGCGGACATCGTCGGCCGTGATCGGGGTCGCAGGCGCGACATCCCAGACTTCCTTGCCGTATGCCTGGATGAAATAGGGATATCCGCCCGTCACCGCATACATGTGGTCGAGGGCGTCCGGGGTGAAGGCGGCGTCCTCGTCCGCGGCCGGCACGCTCAGCGCTGCAGCGGCGGCGTCACGCTCTAGGCGATCGATGCGGGCATACCGGAATAGCCTCTCGGAGTAGGACTTTGAGGCCGAGAGGACGGCCGGGAGGTGGGGCAGCCCGGCGCCGACGACGAGGACGGGCAGCGAGGCCTGAGAGATCTCGTGACAGGCCGCGCATAGCGCCGAGATGTCCTCAGGCCCGAGGTCCTGCATCTCGTCGATGAAGATCGCGACCCCCCGCCCGAGGTCGGCGGCGAGGCCGCCGATGTCGGTCAGGAGTTCAACCAGGTCGATCTCGATATCGCCCGAATCCGCCCGCCCCGGAACGGCATTCACGTCGATACCTGGATTCCATCGGTCTCGCAGTTTCGCGTTGGGTGCGTTGTCCCGTTGGGCAAAGGACTTGATGACGCCGAGCACGTGGTCGACCTGATCCGCTTGCGTATGCCCGAGTTCCCGCACGGCGACATGCGCCGCTGCCGCGATCGGCCGCCGCAAGGTCTGATCGGGCCGTGCCTCGAACTTCCCTGTGCCCCAACCGGCTCGGACGGCTTGGCCGCGAAGGGCGTTGAGCAGCACCGTCTTTCCGACACCCCGCAATCCGGTCAGGATCAGCGAGCGCTCGGGGCGCCCTTTTGCCACCCGCTGCAGCACCACGTCGAAGGTCTGTAGCTGCTCATCGCGCCCGGCGAGCTCGGGCGGGCGCTGGCCGGCGCCGGGGGCATAAGGGTTCCGGATCGGGTCCATGCAGGCATCGTATGCGGGCGTCTAAGGATTACGTGAGAGCACGACATACACGGCGCGTGGCGCGGAACTCATGGACTCGGGGTACGCAGGCGTGGGGAGTGTGCGCGCCGCAGGCGCCCGCGTGACGCCGAACCCGTGGACACGGCATACCGCCCTGCCTATATTCATGACTAGTCAACGAGTTGCCTAAGGAGCATGTCATGCACGCCTTCCGAGCGGCCGTCGAGGCGCGCGATCTCGACGCCATTGCCGACCTGCTGGCCGATGACGTGCGTTTCACGAGCCCGGTGGCGTTCACGCCCTATGACGGCAAGCCGATCACGGCAGCGATCCTGCGCGGGGTCCTGCGGGTGTTCGAGGACTTCCACTACGTCCGCGAGATCGTCGATGCCGGCGGGCGAGACTCCGCGCTCGTCTTCGAGGCGACGGTGGACGGCAAGGTCGTGAACGGCTGCGACTTCATTCGCACCGATGGCGACGGCAAGATCGTCGACCTCATGGTGATGGTGCGCCCACTGCAGGGCGCCCACGCCCTCTCGGCCGCCATGGGTGAGCAATTCGGCCGGATCCAGGCCGAGGCGATCGCCGAGCTCGCGGCTAGGCAACGGATTGACTAGTCAACGCCGCCTAGGCTGACGTGATGGCGCTGCGCGACGCGATTCTGGCCACTCTTCTCGACGGCGAGTCGTCGGGCTATGACCTGGCCAAGACGTTCGACGGCTCGATCGCCAACTTCTGGATGGCCGCGCCCCAGCAGCTCTACCGCGAGTTGGAGCGCATGGAGGCCGACGGTCTGGTCGAGGCGCGTCTGGTCGAGCAGGCTAAGCGGCCCAACAAGCGCGTTTTCCAGCTGACACCTGCGGGGGTCGATGCTTTGCGCGCGTTTGCGGCACAGGAGGCCAAGCCGTCCGCCATCCGAGACGACCTGCTCGTGCAGGTACAGGCCGTGGACATCGTGGAGCCCGATCTGGTCAGCGGGCACCTCGTCGAGCGGTTGGCCATCGCCCGAGAGAGGCTGCAGCGTTTCGAGCAATTGCGCGATCGGCTGCTGGACGGCCGCGAAGAGGACTCCTTCCTGCACACGGCGACCCGGATCGGCCCTTATCTGACGCTGCGCCGGGGGATCACTTTCGAGCGCGAGAACATCGAATGGTGCGCGTGGGCGATCCGCGTGCTCGATGCGCGAGGGCCCGCCTGCGACTGATGCCTCCGGCGA
>NZ_DAOQZV010000063.1:2355-14432 GCF_035343835.1 Nostocoides sp.
TGCCGTTGATGATTCGGTTGCTCGATGAGGCCGTCTCGCGCGCAGATCGTTACCGCATTTACCTCCACCTCGACATCGGCGGAGCGTGGCTCAACGCTCGCGGCGCGATCCCACGACACCCCGCCGATCGGTATGCCTGCATCAGCGCGCACGCTGTCATCCTCGAACGCGACGGCAAACCCGTCAACGTCGGACGCACCCAACGCGGGATTCCGGCTCGGACCCGCCGCCTGGTCGAAGACCGCGACCGGGGCCGTGCCTACCCCGGTTGCCCGGCGACCCGGTTTGTCGAGATCCATCACCTCCACCATTGGGAAGACGGCGGCGGCACCGACTACGACAACCTGATCTGCCTCTGCCCCCACCACCACACCGGCCACCACCAGGGTGCCTTCACGATCACGCCCGCCAAGCCGACTTTTAGCGCGGGCGCGATCGCCGCCGACGACCGGCATCACGGCGGCAGCGCGCGTCACGGCGACGGTGTGTTGTGCCCCTTCGTTTTCCACGACGATCGGGGCCGACCGATCCAGGTCCAACCCCCACCACCTCGTCCCGACTCAGCTCCCGACTCGGCGGCTGGCCGCGCTGCGGACGTCGAGCAGGCCGCGCCTACAAGCCACTGGGCGAGCCGAACGGCAGGCGCGAGTTATCGCGGCCCGCTCGGCGAACACCTCGACCTGAACTGGGTCCGCTTCTATCGCGATTCCGAGCGCCATCGCTTCGCGGCGCCTGACTGGGCAGCGACGCCGGGCCCTTTGGGGTGACGTACTACCGCGACTCCGACGAAGACCACTCCACTCTCACGCCGCGCATGTCGCGTGGTTGCGGACCCAGGGACTCGGACCGGTCGTTGACCAATGTGGCTGCCGAGCGCCTGATCGAGGCGACGGGAGATCGCCATGACGTGGACTTCCGACGCGGACTTCCGAAGGTCCTACCCGTTCACGCTTTGGCAGACTCCGAGGCCGAAGGGGCGTACGGACTGAGCCGGTCATGGACATTCCGGATCGCCGCAAGTTGCGCGCCGGTCGCCTCGGTGATCTCACGTAGCCATCCGATCAACGGGTCGTTGATCCCGTGTTGATCGGTGCCGCTTCCGTGGAACGCATCCAGCCCGGCCGCGACCAACAGGACCGATCCTCGACACCGGCGTCGACACCCTGCGGCGTCCACCAGATACGGCCGGCCGGCGTCAGATCCCCAGCGCAATCAGGATCAGCGCGGCCAATCCGACCAGGCAGACCAGCGCCGCCAATCCGAGGACCTCCTCGGCCGCGCTGCCGTGCCCGCCCAACACTTCGAGCCGGCGCCGACGGCGCAAGACCTGCAACCCGAAGGCCGCCACCACGCCCAGCCCCATCGGCACGACGGTGGCCAGACCGTGCGCGGGGATCCACCGCAGAAACAACCCAGTTACCGTCAACACCGCCAGCATGGTGCGACCCCACGACAGATCCGATCGCTCTCGAGCCAGCCCGCTGTCCCCATCCCAGGGACTCGCGGCGGCCCGGCTCATGAGGGTGCCAAGACGATCGAGACCGCGAGAGCGATAGCGGCGAGAGTGACGCCGATGGCGAGCACGAAGCCGATCGGATTCAGCGGCAACGGCCGGCCGAGGCGCATCGCCCGCTCCAAAGTCACCCAGCGATAGGAGGCGGCCGCCGAGATCGCCATGCCCAGGCAGACCAGTCCGAGGGCGAGCGCACGGCGCGCGACCAACGCGATCGCATCCCCGGCGAAGGCCTCGACCGCCACCCCGCCACCGAGGAGCGTCAACGCGGTGCGGATGTAGGCAAGGAACGTCCGCTCGTTGGCCAGGCTGTAGCGCGGATCGGGCTCGCGGCCAGGGCCGAGGATCCGCCGCTCCATTCGCCCGAGCCGCCCCACCGGCTCGGCGGTCAGCGCGGCCAGCGTCGCCGGGCTGGGTGCGGGGTTGGTGCCGTGGTCCTTGGGGGCGGCTTCATGAGCACCCTGGGCAGGCGCCTGACCCCCGTCCGAGATCCCACCAGCACCCCGGGACATCAGGAGGCGGTGCTCTCGCCCCGCACGCGGATCAGATGCCGCGCGACTCCGGGCAGCCACCCGGTCTCCCCACGCATCCACCGCGACGCCACGAGATTGCCCGGCACGACGACGAAGTCGCCCTCACGCTGATCCGCGATCGCCAGATCGGTCCCGAAGACATCGGTCACGATGCGCCACCGCAGGTCCGTATGCCGCGTCAGATGCTCCCCGAGCCCGATCGCGAACTGCTCGACGAGGGCATCGTGGTTCTCCCGCTTGCGCTTAGCGGTGTCGCGCCACGCGGCATAGGTCGCGTCATACGCCGCACCCATCGCGTCGAGGTCGGCGATGTCCACGCCGGCCGAACCGAGCGCGGCAAGTCCGGCCGCGATCCGTGCGCGTTCTTGCTCACCTAGGCCGCGGTCGCGGGGCCGCAACGGCCCCATTCCGTCACCGTCAACGAGGCTGTCATCGGTCTCGTGGAAGCGGCTCACACCCGCGTTTGCCTCACCCGCCGACGTGTCGCCGTCGCCATTGCCCGAGCGCCGAAAGAGCCCCATAAGCCCACCTTAGTGACGCAGCCGCCCCTTCGCCGGGGCCCGCTACTTCACGTATGCCGTGTCCCCGTCCCCCACAAGCGGCTTGCCCGCCGCGGCCCACGCCAGCGTCCCGCCGGCCACATTGACCGCGTCGAAGCCATTGCCTTCCAACCACGCGACAACGCGCGCCGATCGGCCGCCGGAACGACAGATCACGAACACGGGATCGGTGTCCGGGAGGTCGCCCAGTCGAGCCGGCAGCTCGGTCATCGGAATGTGCACGGCCCCGGGAGCACGACCGGCGGCCCACTCGTCGTTCTCGCGCACATCGAGGATCCGAGCATCATCGGGCAACTCCGCGACGGTCACTTCACGCATTTCGTCCATGGCGACATTCTCCTCGGTGGGTCTCATGGCTCAGGGCCGCACTGGCTCGGCTGATGCATCCGACGAGCGCCGAACGAAGTCGGCCAGATCGGCACTCTGCCTCACCCGCGACTCCTCGTGGACATACATCATGTGTCCGGCGGGGTAGTAGGCCCGCTCGATATTGCCGCGCAGCGCCTCCGGCAGGCGCAACTTGGCCAGCACCTCCTCGGCCGCTGCCGGCGGCGTGGCCCCGTCGTAGATCCCGAAGGCCACGTGGACGCGCAGGTGCGGGTTCGCGCGCATCGCCCGCTCCAGCAGGGGCGAGACGTCGATCGGCCGCCCCTCGAACTCCTGGTACGACCACGGGTGCACGCGGTCGGTGATGTGCTCATACCGCAGGTCGTTCTCGTAGCCGAGCTCGGCGCGCACATAGTGGTTGATGGCGCTGGCATACGCGCCGTCGATGGCGTCCATCGATGGGTCGGCGTCCATGCTCTCGGCGATCGCGCTCGCCGCCGGTCCGTTGAAGCGCGCATCCAGCCGCCCGACCGTCAGTCGCTGATCGCGCAGCAACTCCCCGAAATAGCGCCAGTGCTCGATCCGCAGATCGGCCCGGTCGACATAGTCCGGGCTGAGCCCGGTCAGGCGCGCCAGTGTCGCCACAGCAGCCGTTCGCTCATCGCCGGTCAGGCGCGAACCGCGCGCCAGCACATAGGGATAGTCGCGATCGGCGTATGCCTGCGCCTCATCGACAACCTCCTCCAACGTCCGTCCGGGGTGCTTGCCGTGCCGGTGCGCGGTCGCCGCATAGAAGGGCAGATAGAGCGCGTGCGCTCGGTCATTGCGCTGCTCCTCGAAGTCGATCGAGCTCAGGTCGAGCACACTAGAGATCAGCACCAGCCCGTTGAGATACATCCCGAACGTGCTCTGCAGGTGCTCGGCGAGCGCGGTGCCACGAAGCGTGCCATAGGACTCGCCGATGACGAACTTCGGTGCCAGCCAACGCTTCTCGCGCGATGTCCAGAGGCGAATGACCTCGCCGATCGACGCGATGTCGCCGGTATAGCCGTGGAAGGGTTTGGGCTTGCCACCTGATACCGCGCGCGAATAGCCCGTCGACACCGGGTCGATGAACACCAGATCGCAGTGCGCCAGCAAGGTCTCGGCATTGTCGATAAGCCTGTATGGCGGCGCCGCCGGCGCGTCGACATCCCCGGCGAGCACTCGGCGCGGGCCGAGGAGGCCGAGGTGCAGCCATACGCTCGAGCTCCCGGGGCCGCCGTTGAAGACGAAGGCCACCGGGCGCGTCGACGGATCGGTGTCCGCGTCGCCGTCGGCGACATAGGACGTCAGGAAGACCTCGGCAACGGGCTGATGACCGGCGAAGACACCGTCCTCGTACTTCTCCTCGCGCAGCACGACGCGTCCGGCGGTTGCCTTGTAGGACAACGACTTTCCGCCCACTGCGATCGTATGCCGTGTCGTCACCACATCGTCGACCGGCTCGGTGGCGGACGCAGTCGTCCGGGTCTCCATGACGGTTGACGTCCGCGTCGAGGTCACGGCCGGCGGTCCGTCCGGGCCAATCGACGCAGGGGGCAGCGGTGCGTCGTCGGGACTGGTCTGAGTGTCGTCAGGCATCTGGCTACCCTACGAGCGGCCGAGCCGAGATGCCGGGTGAATGGCCGAGATGACCGGGGCGAACTGGGGCGATTCATCGTGCCGGCCGCGCAGCCTGAACCAACCCACTCGCGACGGCATGAATTTGGACGTTCGACGGGGAAGGGAGGCTATTTGAGGAACTTGGAGGTGCGGCGGTCGGCGAGGGGTTTGCCGCCCGTCTGGCAGGTGGCGCAATACTGCAGCGAGGAGTCGGCGAAGGAGACCTCGCGGACCACGTCCCCGCACTCGGGGCAGGCCTCGCCGGTGCGGCCGTGTACGCGCATACCGGCGCGTTTGGCGTCCTTCAACTCGGCCGCCGGCTTGCCCGACGCCGTCGCCACGGCCGAGGCCAGCGTCTCGCGCATCGCCTCGTAGAGCCGCGCCACAGCATCGGCATCCAAGCTCGACGCCAGCGCGAAGGGCGACATGTTGGCCACGTGCAAGATCTCGTCGGAGTAGGCATTGCCGATCCCGGCGATGATGCCCTGGTCGCGCAGCACGCCCTTGATTTGCGCGCGGCGGCCACCGAGGATCGCGGCGAAGTGGTCCTGCGTGAAATCCGCTGCCATCGGGTCCGGGCCCAGGCTGACGATGCCCGGCACCTGGTCGGGGGCGCCGACGATATAGGCGGCCAGCCGCTTCTTGGTGCCGGCCTCGGTCAGGTCGAAGCCCGATCCGTCATCCAGCCGCACCCGCAACGCGATGGGGGACTTCCCTGGTCGAATCACCGTCTGCGGCAAGGCATCCGACCACCGCAGCCAGCCGGCGCGCGCCAGGTGGAAGATCAAATGCGTTCCGCCGCAGTCCATATCGATGAACTTCCCGAAGCGTGCGACGCCGTCCACCGGGGCGCCCACGAGGGCGTCCGGGGGCGGGTTGAAGGTCTTCAACACCGAGATTGATCCCAACTCGACACCAGTGATCGCCAGATCCCTTGTGCGCGAACGCAAGAACTCGGCCAGGGCTTCGACTTCGGGCAACTCAGGCATCGCGCGACCTCACTCTTCGACGACCACATCGCTGGGCACCGGCAACTTCCCGAGTGCCACCTGGAGCAGCCGCAACAAGCCGTAGCCGTCGCTCGCGCGGCAGATCGGCACCTGCGCCAGCCGTCGCCGGTTCGGCCCCAGCTCGTCATTGGCCAGCGGCGTGAAGTGCGAGAGCAGTTGCTCGGTCGCGGACAGGCGCCGGATCGCGATCGCGCGCACGCGCTCGGGCCGTTGCTCGGCGAACTCGCCATAGATCGCCGGGTCGTGCTGACCGTCGTCCCCGACAAGCACCCAGACGATATTGGGCAACTCGCGGGCCAGTCGATGCAGCGCCGCCCTCTTGTGGTCCTGGCCGCTGCGGAACCAGCCGGTGTTGGTCGGCCCCCAGTCGGTCATCAGCAGGGGCCCGAGCGGATAGCCGCGCGAGCGCAAAAAGCGCGTCAGCGTCGGCACCGTGTTCCACGCCCCGGTGGAGACATAGATGATCGGCGCGCCGGGATTCTCGGCGAGCAGGTCGCGATACATCGTCGCCATGCCGGGCACCGCCGACCGCGTGCCTTCGTGGCGCACAAAGGTGTTCCAGGCGGCAATCAGGGGCCGCGGCAGCATCGTCTTGATCACCGTGTCGTCGATATCGCTGACGATGCCGAAGGTCTCATCGGGGTCGATCACCAGGACCGGCGCGCTGGCGTCCCGGGCTCCGGCGGCGCCGATCGTCGCCTCGCGCCACCCGGGCGCCAGGCCGTGGTCGGCGATCGTGACATCGAGAATACCCGCGCGGTCGGTGCGCGTATGCACGGTGCGTTCGCCGATCGTTATGCGCACCGGGACCCCGATCGCCGGGGCGGTGAAGAAGGAACGCCAGCCCCGGCGGGCATACATCGCGTGGTGCAGTTCGAGATCGCTCGCGGTCGCGTCGGCCGACTCCGGGTCTCGGCGTCGCGACATCAGGGTGCGAGCGAGAATGCGCACGCTGCCGGTCGACCCATACCCGGTGTAGGTGATGATCTGGGTGCCGTAGCCGCGGTCGCTGAGGGCGGCCATCTTGAGGCGATTCCACCGATCCTCGATGAGGGCGGCGGCGTGCGGCGAAGCCATGGGTGAAGCCTAATGTCCGGTCGTGGCAGGCTGGGCCCGTGCCGCATCCTCTCGCGAGCGTCCTGCGCGCTGCCGCCGTGGGAGGTTGGCCGGCCGCCGACGGCGGCTGGACGACCTTGCCCGACTGGCGTCCTGGCGTCGGTGCGGTCGTGGTGTTCACCGGGCACGCCTACGTGTGCAGCGACCGGCAGCCTGCTCGGGAACGATTAGAGGCCTTGGGCTGCAACGGATTCGGTGGCGCGACACTGCCCGCGGTGGCCATGGAGTTGGCCGGCCCCCACGGTTGGATCGACTGCCTGGACGTTCTCCTGATCGCTCACGGCCGCGGCCTGCAGACCCCGGCGCTCCGGGCGCGACCGGATCTGGCGGACCATCCGCGCGCCGTGCACGCGCGGCTCACCCGCGGCGAGGTCACCACCTTCGGGTATGCCGATCCCCACCGCCGCGATGTCGCCACCGTCGGGCAGGGGCCGGGCGACCTACCGATGATCGGCGTCGAGGTCGACGAGCCCGGGCGCGGCTCGCGCATCTTCGCCGACGTGCTCGACCTGCTCCCCCCGGATCTGGTGCTCGCATCGGTCGCTCCGGGCAATGCGCGCTCCCTGCGTGCGGCCCTGCGTGCCGGGTTCGGGATAATCGGGTCCGTCCAGTTGTTCGTCCCGGCCGCCGAAAGTGATGGTTGACCGCGTTGCGCATCTCGACCATGGGCTGTCGCTGGGATGTCGACCTGAGCCGGGTGCGTCCGGAGGTCGCCGACCGGCTCAGGCACTTATGGGCCCATGCCGATGTCGAGACGGCCGACCGATCCGAGCCCGAGGACTTCCCTCGAGAACTGATCGCCAGCCACCTCGGCGATCCCGTGGGCGCCGAGGGCGGGCCGATCCTCGACGAGAATGTGGTCACCGCGCCCTACACCTTCTCGACCGCGATCACGCTGGCGTCGATCCGGGCCCAGTCGGGTCGATTGACGCTCCTGCACAGTGCGGCGCTGGCCGAGCCGGCGACCGGTGCGGGCGTGATCCTCGTGGCCGAGTCCGGTACCGGGAAGTCCACGGCGGCGCGCACGCTGGGCCGCGAGTTGGGCTACCTCAGTGACGAGACCGCTGTCATCCGCGACGACCTGACGTTGATCGGACACCCCAAACCGCTCTCCCTGATCCCCGCTCCGGGCCAGCCGAAGATCGAGAAGTCACCGGGCGAACTCGGGTTGCTTCCCGCACCGCCCGACCCCTGGCTCGCTGCGACAATCCTCTTGTGCCGCAAGCCGGGTCACGGTGTCCCGACGCTCGAATCGGTGCCGCTGCTCGAAGCCATGGCCGAGACCATCCCGCAGTCATCGGCGCTCCCCACCCAGGACCGCCCGCTGGCGAGCCTCGCCCGCGTCCTGACCGCGGGCGCCGGCGTCCACCGCCTGACGTATGCCGAGATCTCCGACGCCGCGCCACTGATCCATGCGCTGCTGGCGGGCATTCCACGCGGCAGCAACAACGGGGCCTACTGGCAGATTGTCGATCCCGCTGAGGGCCGCCGCACCGAGCCGTGGACGAGCACACCCGCGGCGGACGACGCGATAGTGACCGAGCACACCCGTATCACCCGTGCCCGGTATCTGGATGCCATCGACGACGGTGTCGACGTGTTGGTGCTCAACGGCCCGAACCCGATCCGACTGCTCGGTCTCGGCAGCACGATCTGGCGCGCGTGCACCGCTGAACTGACCGTGGCGGAGGCGACCGCCACGGTCGTCACCGAGCACGGCGAGCACCCTGACGCGCCCGAGCTCGTCGCGGAAGCGGTGCACTCGCTGCTCGCGAACGGCCTCCTCGAGACGCTCTAGCCCCGCGCTCAGTTGCGGCCGGTGCTCGCAGCGGCGACCAACGCCTCGAAGAGCCGCGGGTCGCTACCCATCTCCGGATGCCACTGCACGGCCACCCGGAAGGGAGCGTCGGGATCCTCCATCGCCTCCAAGGTGCCGTCGGCCGCCCAGGCGGCGGCGGCATACCCGGGATGATCGGCGACCGCCTGGTGGTGATAGCTCGGCACGTTGACCTCGGGGCCGAGCAGGGCGCGCAGACGGGTGCCGTCGACCGTGGCGACGCGGTGATCGGCATAGGTCCCCGGGGCGATCGAATGGCCGGTATGCCCGACCACGTCCGGCAGGTGCTGGATGAGTGAGCCACCCGCGGCGACGGCCATGACCTGCATTCCGCGGCAAATGCCCAAGACCGGCAACCCCGAGGCCGAGGTGGCTGTTGCGAGAGCGAGTTCAAGCGCATCGCGATCGGGGCGGGCGTCCTGGACGAGCGGGTGGGGCCTGGCGGCATACCGGCTCGGCTCGACGTCGGCGCCGCCGGCGATGATCAGGCCGTCGACGCGGGCGAGCACCGCCTCCGCGAGCGGCAGGTCGGCGTCGGCGCGCGGCGGGATGAGCAGGGCGATCCCGCCCGCGGACTGGACCTGATCGACATACGCCTGCGGGAGAACCGCGGAGCGCAGGCCGGGCCAGTCGCCGCGATCGACGGGCTCGACATAGGTGGTGATTCCGATGACGGGACGCACGGCGACGACTTTAGGCCAGCAGCCGAGCGGTCAGCGGCGAATGGCGCGCGCATACGGGCCGGGCGCCTCACTGCTGACGCCGAGGGACATCGCGACGGCCGCCCACGTCGGCGGGTAGGGCTCGTCGGGGTGAACACGCAGCCAGCCCTGCTCGGTGGCACCGAGCACCCGGCCGAAGCCGGCGAGTTGGGTGGCGAGGGCGCGCGCCTTGGGTGTGCGGATCGGGCGGCGGCGCTCGGCATAGGTGAACACCCACGCCAAGAACAACAGGAAACCCATGCCGGCTGCCAATGGCATCGCGAAGGTCCAGTAGCCCTCGAGGAACATGTTCGCCGTATAGACGCCGAGGATGAAGCCGAAGCCCAGGCACGCCGCCGACCACAGGCGCGGGCCGTAGCTCGCATAGTCGGGGCGGTGCCGAAACCACCCACGGCCCATCGCGTCGGCATAGAGCGTCGAGAGTGCCCAGTCACGGTTTTCCAGCGGCTTGGTCAGCTCGTCGTGCCCGAGCACGGTGATCAGGCGCCGCTGGAACTCGCTGATGCCGCTGCGGTCGGCACCCGCTTCGACGGTGACCCGGACCTTCGGGCGCTCGATCGCGATGACGCCGCGTGCCTCGAGGTCGAGCAGGGCGGCAGCGATCGCTCGCTCCGGTTGGCCGTCGAACCGCAACACCGCCATCTGCTCCGGAGTCAGGTCGGCCGGCAGGTCGAACTGGACGACGGCATTGCGCAGCCGGTCATCGACTCGGTTGGTGGGTCCGTCCAGGAGTGGCAGGAGGTTGGGCGGCGTGTCGGCGGCCTGGTCGTCGCGTCCGGCGACCCGGGCATGCAGGGCGACCGGGATCGCGATGGCAATCGCCGCGATGAGGATGCCGATCGAGAGGGCGAGGGCCATGGGCAGGAAGTCAACGACGTCGTCACTGTGCGCGACCTGCGACCAGGAGTCCGACGCGCGCATGACGCTCGCGAGCCGTCCGCCGTCAAGCATGCCGGCCATCGTCGATCTCCTCCAGCAGGGTCCGAGTGGCGATGGCGATGACCAGCGGGATCGCGACGGCCGCACCGACCGCGGGGATCGCCACGCCGGAGTCGTTGATGAAGAAGCCGATAACCATCACGATCAGCCATCCGATCAAACCCGGGCGCAGCGTCGGCACCCGCTCGAAGGAGCGGTGTAGGGCCCTCGAGCCCCAGGACGTCGGCCGCAGGAGCACATAGATCACGAAAACCAGGGCGAAGGGCACGAGGATCGACAACTCCGAGCTGATGAGGATCCCGAAGTTCTGCTCCGCCTTGCGGATGACGATGTTGAGGGCTTGGCCGCTGCCGATCTCGTCGAAGAAGCGTCCGAGATGGCTTTGGCTCTCCGGTGCGCGCCGGGAGTCGAGGAAGCCGACGAGAACAAAGAGCGCCGCGGTGATCCCCCCGATGAGCACGGCCCGTTTCCAGGTCATCGCGATGCCCAGCAGGGCCAAGGCGAAGTAGGCGACACCGGGCAGATAGGCCGGCGGGCCGCCCCCGTCGGCGCCCCAGGCCGGGTTGCCGTCCACGATCACGGTGACCAGAGCGATCGCGATCACCGCGGCAACCGCCGCGAGCCGCCCGCGAATGCGCAGCAGCCAGGCGGAGACCGCGATCGCCAGCATGAGCGAGGCGGTGACGAAGATCGAGAAGGTGACATTCCCCATACCGTAGAAGCGCCCACCGACAGTGGGCTGCAGCCCCATCAGCGAGGAAATCTGCAGCCGCGAGCCGGTGATCACGTCGGCGGCGAGCACGGCCACCGTGGCCAGGGCAACCACCCCCACCGGACCCATCAGGCGTCGCCCCCAGGGCGGGATCAGGGCCACCGCGGCGATCAGGGCGACGAAGAGACCGACCGCACCCACGATCGCCGGCAGGGTCGCGCTCGCCCGCCACCAGGGCAACAGATTGGCCAGGAAGGTCGCGGCCGGGACGGCGGCTGCGGCGACAGCGATGATCTGCACCGCCCGGATGAGGCGGGCCCGCGTGGCCAGGCTCGCGCCCTTGTGCTTCCAGACCCGCCAGACCAGCAGATAGAAGACGAGTTGGCTCAGCACCAGGCCCGCGAAGAAGGGCGGCACGAGCAGACGGACCTCGTGGGAGGCCTGGTCGATGTCGACCAGATGCGTGCGCCGCGCTGCGGCGCCTGCGTTGTCGGCGGGCCCGCTGCGCTCTTGCCGCAGGATCGCGCCCCCGAGCTCAGCGGGCACCGCCACATGCATCTGCGCCAGCAAGGTGACCGTCAGGTCGGCGCTCTGGATCAGATCGGGGATGCGGGTCGAGGGCGAGTAGAGGCCACCCGCGCCGAACTCCGGGCCACGCACGACAACGGGGCGCACGTGCGGGACCGAACCGCCGTCGGCGAGGCCGGCGACGATGACGGTGTCGGTCGGCCGAAGCGCGCCGACAACCCGGGCGATGCGGTCATCGATGGCGGCGACCTGGTCGGCCGGGGCCCGAGCCTTCTCGGGGTCCGCGCCGACCTCGGTGGCCGTCCCCGCGTCGATCACGGTCAGGCGGGTGTCGCCGATCTGGGTGGCGAGAGCGTCGGACGTGACCGAAGACCAGTCGACCGGGGTATAGGCGGTGGCCGTCCCGTCGGCGGTGGCCAGCGCGATCGCCGCGCCCGGGCCGATGGCCAAGGTCGTGACCCGACCGGCCAGCCGGGTGCCCAGCAGGCTCGGTTGCGCCCCGAATCGCAGGCTGTCCGCTGTCGTGACGTATGCCGCCCACCCCGGCACGCGGGCTGCGGCGGAACCGTCGTGGGGGTCCACCACGTCCGGATCGGGGATGGGCGGGCAGGTCGCGGTCGAGGCGCGCGTGGCCTT
>NZ_DAOQZV010000064.1:0-5999 GCF_035343835.1 Nostocoides sp.
CGACACCCAACCAGCGCACGGGCCCCCGTTCCTAACTTCTGCTAGCAGACTTTAGGTGTCCTACAGCAGGGTGCAACCTACCCCAACGTCACCCAGCCTGTGCTGAGTGGGGGCAGCACAAAGCCGGCCCGGGGCGTGCGCGCCGGGCCGGCTCCGTGGACGCAGACGCGTCAGTGCATGAGGATCGGGGTCGCCGGAGCGTCCTCGTCGTCGAGCAGGTGGCTCTCCTCTTGCTTGCGCGGCAGGAACCACGCGGGGATGAGCGTCAGCAGCACCAGGAAGGCCGCCACCAGGAAGCTGTGGCCGAAGACCTTGCCCATCGCGTCGGCGACGGCGCTGCTCAGGGCCGCACCACCGGCGGCCATGTCACCACCGGCCTTGGCGAAATACTCGCCGACCAACGGGAACTGGGCCAGGATGGTCTGCAGCTTGGCCGGGTCGGTGACGCCCTTGCTGGCCTCGGCGAAGGCGCCGGCCTGGGAGACAAGCTTGTCATTGGTCAGGCCGTTGGTCAGGACCACCGACATGATGGCGACGCCGACGGAGCTGGCGATCTGCTGGGCGATGTTGATCAGCGTCGAACCGCGGGCGACCTGGTGGGCCGTCAGCGTCTTGATGGCCGAGGTCATGATCGGCATCATCGTCGCGCCCATGCCCAGGCCCATGAGGAAGAGCACCGGGATGATGTAGCCCCAGTAGGACGTGGTGCCGTCGACCCGCGAAAGCAAGAACATCCCGCTGATGATGGCCACCAGACCGAAGGGGACGATCCGCCCGACCGGCATCTTGTCGGCGAGCGCGCCGGCGATCGGCATGGTCAGCATCGCGCCGATGCCCTGCGGTGCCACCAACAGGCCAGCGTGCAAGGCGTCCTCGTGCCGGACGTTCTGGAAGTAGGTCGGCACCAGCAGCAAGCCGCCGAAGAAGGCCGCCGCGAAGATGAACATGGTGATGACGGCGACGGTGAGGTTCTTGTTCTTGAACAGGCGGAAGTCGAGCAGCGGGTGTTCGGGCTTGAAGCTGTAGATCACGAAGGCCACCAGCAGGGCCAGACCGGCGCTACCCCAGCCCATGACCTTGGCGGAGAAGAAGGTGCCCTCACCCGGGATGGAGGAGATGCCGTAAAGGAACATCGCCAGACCGGGGCTCATCATCAGCATGCCGAGGAAGTCGAAGGACTCGCTCGGGACCGGGCGGTCCTTGGGCAGCGCCCACGCGGCATACGCCAAGGCGATCAGACCGAGCGGCAGGTTGATCAGGAAGATCCAGTGCCAGCTCGCGGCATCGATGAGGTAGCCACCGAGGATCGGCCCGAGGATCGGGCCGAGCAGCATCGGCACACCGAGGATGGCCATCAGGCGGCCCATCCGGTTCGGGCCGGCGGCGCGGGTCATGATGGTCATGCCCAGCGGCATCAGCAGACCACCGCCGAGGCCCTGCAGGACCCGGTAGAGGATCAACTGGTTGATCGAGCCGGCGGATGCGCACAGCACCGAGCCGAGCGTGAAGAAGGCCACCGCCATCATGTAGAGGCGCTTGGTGCCGAAGCGGTCGGCCGCCCAGCCGGTCAGCGGGATGACGGCGGCGAGAGCGAGGGTATAGGCGGTGACCGTCCACGCGACGGTCGAATAGGCCAGGTCCTCCCCACCCTCGGCGAAGGTGTGCTGGAGGGTCGGCAGCGCGACATTGACGACGGTGATGTCGAGAATCGACATGATCGCGCCGAGAACGACGACGCCCGCGATCTTCAGGACGGCGCCGTCGATCTTGTCGGGATAGTCGGTCGGCGCCGGATGGGTTGTGGCTGTTGACACAGGTGGGCTCCGGTGATGAATGGAGGGGATGGGAGCCGGCGAGCCGAAGTGTCGACTGGGCCGGCAGGGCCGGCGTCTCGGCCGGGCGATCAGAAAAGTGTAGCGCAGTTGAACGTTCATTCTTTCCGGTTTTCTGACGGCCACGTCGCCCGCTTCCCAGTCGCGCAGGTTAGCGTCAGACGGTGACCGACGCTCCCGATATCGCCACCGTCAGCCAACTGCGTGCCGCCGGCCATCACGCCCGCGGCGTGCGGGAGGAACTGCGCGAGAACCTTCTGGCCAAGCTCGCTGCCGGCGAGAACCCGTGGCCGGGCCTGCACGGCTTCGATGAGACGGTGATCCCGCAGGTCGAGCGGGCGATCATCGCCGGTCACGACATCGTCCTTCTCGGCGAGCGCGGCCAGGGCAAGACCCGCCTGCTGCGCACCCTGGTCGGCCTGCTCGACGAGTGGACGCCGGTCATCGCCGGCTCCGAGCTCGGTGAGCACCCATATGACCCGATCACCCCCGCCTCGATCCGCCGCGCCGCGGAGTTGGGCGATCACCTCCCCGTGGAATGGCGCCACCGCTCCGAGCGGTATGCCGAGAAGCTCGCCACCCCGGACACCTCGGTCGCCGACCTGATCGGCGACGTCGATCCGATGAAGGTCGCCGAGGGCCGCCATCTCGGTGACCCCGAGACCATCCACTTCGGGCTGATCCCACGCTCGCATCGCGGGATCGTCGCCATCAACGAGCTGCCCGATCTTGCCGAGCGGATCCAGGTCGCCATGCTCAATGTGATGGAGGAACGGGATATCCAGATCCGCGGCTATGTGCTGCGCCTGCCGCTCGATGTGCTCGTCGTCGCCAGCGCGAACCCCGAGGACTACACCAACCGCGGGCGCATCATCACCCCATTGAAGGACCGCTTCGGGGCCGAGATCCGTACGCACTATCCGGTGGCGCTCGCCGACGAAGTGGCGGTCATCGGCCAGGAGGCGCACCTCGTCGCCACTGTCCCGCCCTTCCTGACCGAGGTGCTCGCCCGCTTCACCCGCCACCTGCGTGCGTCGACTGCCGTGGACCAGCGCTCGGGCGTCTCTGCGCGCTTCTCGATCGCGGCGGCTGAGACCATCGCCGCGGCCGCTCGGCATCGGGCGACCCGTCAGGGCGAGTCCGAGGCCGTCGCCCGGGTCGTCGACCTGACCGCCGCCCTCGATGTCTTGGGCGGCAAGGTGGAGTTTGAGTCCGGCGAGGAGGGCCGCGAGCGCGCAGTGCTCGATCACCTCCTACGGCTCGCGAGCGCCGAGACCGCGCGCGAGACCTTCCGCGGCATCGACTTCCGCCTACTCGTGGAGGCTCTCGCCGGCGGGGCGCTGGTGGCCACGGGCGGTCAGGTCGCGGCCGGCGAATTCCTCGCCGCTCTGCCCGATCTCGGCAACTCCTACCTGTATGACGAGGTCGCCGACCGGGTGGACGCGACGACGACCGGTGAGCGCGCCAGTGCCCTGGAGATGGCCCTCGAAGGCCTCTATCTCGCCAAGCGGATCGGCAAGGACACCGACGGTAGGGCCACGCTCTACGGTGAGTCCGCGTGAGCCGCCCGCGATGAGCGGCTCCCGCTACGGCCCGTATGCCGGCGGCGACCCCCTCGCGCCGCCCGTCGACCTCGGCGAGGCTCTCGCCGCGATCGGGGACGACGTCATGGCCGGCTACTCACCCGAGCGCGCCTTGCAGGAATTCCTGCGCCGCGGCAGCGACAGGCAACGCGGGCTGGACGACCTGGCGGCGCAGGTCGCCCGGCGGCGCCAGGAGTTGTTGCGCGGCAACCGCCTCGGCGCCACCCTGGAGCAGGTTCGTGACCTGCTCGACAAGGCCGTCCTGGCCGAGCGCAAACAGCTCGCGCGCGAGCTGGACGACGACGCCCGCTTCGCCGAGATGCAACTCGATGGCCTGCCACCGTCCACGGCCGGCGCGGTGACGGCGCTCGGCGACTACTCGTGGCGCAGCAGCGACGCCCGCGCGGCATACGAACAGATCAAGGACCTGCTGGGCCGGGAGGTGCTGGATCAGCGGTTCGCGGGCATGAAGCAAGCGCTCGAAGGCGCAACGGAGGCCGACCGCGCGGCGATCGCCGCGATGCTCGCCGACCTGAACGACCTTCTCGAAGCACACGCTCGCGGCGAGGACACGGGCGAGCCGTTCGCCGAGTTCCTGGCCAAGCACGGTCAGTTCTTCCCCGAGAATCCGAGATCGATCGACGAACTGATCGACGCCCTCGCCGAGCGGGCCGCGGCCGCGCAGCGGATGCTCAACTCGATGACGCAGGAGCAGCGCTCGGAGTTGATGACGCTCTCGCAGCAGGCGTTCGGTTCGCCGCAGTTGTTGGACGCCCTGGGCCGGCTCGACGCCAACCTCCAGGGGCTGCGACCGGGCGCGGACTGGGACGGGTCCGAGCGGTTCAGCGGCGAGCACGGGCTCGGACTGGGCGACGGCACGGGGATGCTGCAGGATCTCGCCGAGCTCGACCAACTCGCCGAGCAACTCTCCCAGGCCTATCCGGGCGCCCGGATGGACGACGTCGACGCCGACGCCCTCGCGCGGCAGGTGGGCGACCAGGCGGCGGTGGATGCCCGGGCGCTGCGCGAGATCGAGGAGGCCCTGCGTGACTCGGGCTATCTCAAACGCGGCTCCGACGGCTCGCTCCGCCTCTCCCCCAAGGCGATGCGCCAGCTGGGCAAGAGCTTGTTGAAGGATGTCGCGGACCGCATGTCCGGGCGGCTCGGCCAGCGCGATCTGCGTCTGGCCGGCGCGGCCGGTGAGCCCAGCGGCGCCACCCGGGCCTGGGAGTTCGGTGACACCGAAAGCTGGGATGTCACCCGCACGGTAACGAATGCCGTTCTGCGGCAGGTGAGCTCGGGCGGCGAGGTGAGGCACGGCATACGGCTCGATATCGGGGATGTCGAGGTGACCGAGACGGAGGCGCGCACCCAGAGCGCGGTCGCGCTGCTCGTGGACACCTCCTTCTCGATGGCCATGGACGGGCGTTGGCTTCCGATGAAGCGCACCTCGCTGGCGCTCCATCAGTTGATCTCGACGCGCTTCCGCGGCGACCGGCTCCAGCTGATCGCTTTCGGCCGGGCGGCTCAGGTGATGGACATCGACCAGCTCACCGGGCTCGAGCCGATGTGGGCCAAGGGCACCAATCTCCACCATGCGCTGTTGCTGGCCAACCGGCATTTCCGCAAGCACCCCAATGCCACGCCCGTGCTGCTGATCGTCACCGACGGCGAACCGACATCGCATCTGGAGCCGGACGGCGAGATCTATTTCGAATACCCGCCGCATCCGCTGACGATCGCGCTGACCGTGCGCGAGTTGGATGCCGCGGGGCGGCTGGGCGCGCGCACGACCTTCTTCCGGCTCGGCGATGACCGGGGCCTGCAGCGCTTCATCGACCAACTCGCCCGACGGGTCGACGGGCGCGTGGTCGCGCCGGAGACCGAGGATCTCGGGGTCGCCGTGGTCGGGTCCTACCTGGGTTCGCGTCAGTCCTGGTGAGTATTTAGTCGCGGGCGGGCGACGGGAGCATGGTGACGCGAGTGAGCGCATTCGCCATCGACAGTTGCAGCCGCTCCGGCGGGATGCCCAGGCCCATGAACATCTGGAAGGCGATGGAACCGAAGATCGTCAAGCTGGACTCGACGAGGAAGTGGCCGAGGATCTCCAGCAGCACGAAGCCGTGCAGGGCCGACCAGAGGCCGGTGCTGACCAGGTGCGGCTCCAGCGGGCGGGTTACCCCGGATTCGACCAGGCGGGTCGAGAGGCCCAGCAGGTGGTTGTAGGCCTTGAGGCCTTCGGGGGTCTCCAGCAGCTTCGGGGCCTCCGAGACGTCGGCGCGCACGCCCCGGGAGACGCGCACGACCGCGTGGTTGAACATCAACTCGTACTCGTGCGGGTTGACGATGGCGAAATTGCGGTAAGCCATGCCCATCGCGAGCATGTCGGCCACCGGGTCGTCGGTGATGCCGGCGGAGGTGATCGCATCGCTGAACCGGCGCAGCGAGACCTGGGAGACAGCGGCGCCCAGGCCGCCGATATTGCCGAAGTTGGGTATAGAGGGCGGTCGTGGACACACCGACATCGCTGGCGATCACCCGGGCCTGCAGACCGGCGACGCCCTCCTTGGCGAGCCGCTCGCAC
>NZ_DAOQZV010000064.1:6099-14082 GCF_035343835.1 Nostocoides sp.
CACCATTGGTGCCCAACGAAGGGTCGCCGGCGCTGCAGCGATGGGTCGTCGATCTGGCCGGTGGGCGGGTGACGCAGGAGCCGCTGGACGACCGGGCGGTGGAGTTCCCGCGCATCGACGAGCGGCGCACGGGCCGCCGGCATCGCTTCGGGTATGCCGTGGCCTACGACGACGACGGCTATCCCACCGGGACGCTGGTCAAGCACGACCTGGTGGCCGGCTCCACGCTGACGCACGACCGGGCCCGGGGTGAACCTGGGTGAGGTGGTCTTCGTGCCCCGGGCCGCCGATGCGGGCGAGAACGACGGCGTGCTGCTGGGGCTGGCGTATGACCGGGCGCGCGGGCGGAGCACCTTCGTGGTGCTGGACGCCGTCGGTCTCGAGCCCGTGGCGAGCGTGGAGTTGCCCGTGCGCGTGCCCGCCGGGTTCCACGGCAACTGGCTGCCCAACTAATGGCGAGGTTCGTGCCGTATCGATGAGTGATACCGCGGCTATGACCGCGATTTCACTCATCGATCCCGAAGATGGTGCGGTGCCAGGGCTTGGCGGCGACGCCGGTGCGGTCGTACATCACGTGCTTGACAGTCGTGTACTCCTCGAAGGAGTAGGCCGACATGTCCTTGCCGAAGCCGGACTGCTTGACTCCGCCGTGGGGCATCTCGCTGATGATCGGGATGTGGTCGTTGACCCACACGCAGCCGGCCTGGATCTCGGCGGTCGCGCGCAGCGCACGGAAGACGTCGCGCGTCCAGACCGACGCCGCGAGCCCGTATGCCGTGTCATTGGCGAGCGCGATCGCCTCCTCGTCGTCGTCGAAGGCGGTCACCGTCAGGACCGGGCCGAAAATCTCGTCGGTCCAGGCTTCCTGGCCGGGCGCGACATCGGCGATCAGGGTCGGCAGGTAGTAGGAACCGGCGTCGAGGCCTTCGGGCGGAGCGCCGCCGGTGACCACGCGGGCATACGCGCGGGCACGGTCGACGATGCTGGCCACCCGCTCGCGGTGGGCCATCGAGATGAGGGGGCCGAGGTCGGTGGCCGGGTCAGCGGTAGCGCCGAGGCGCACACCGGCATAGAGGTCGGCCACTCCCGCAACGAACTCGGCATACCGGGAGCGGTGCACGATGGCGCGGGCGGCGGCGGTGCAGTCCTGGCCGGTGTTGATGAGTGACCCGGCGACCGCGCCGTGGACGGCGGCATCGAGGTCGGCGTCGTCGTGGACGACGAAGGGCGCCTTGCCGCCCAGCTCCAGATGCACGCGCTTGGCGGTGGTCGCGGCCGCTTCGAGCACGGTGCGGCCGACCCGGGTGGAGCCGGTGAAGGAGACCATGGCGACATCGCGGTGGCGCAGCAGCGCGGCGCCAGCGACCGGACCGGTGCCGACGACGATATTGATCACGCCCGCGGGGATGCCCGCGGCGGCCGCGGCCTCGGCGAACATGATCGACGTCAGCGGGGTGTTCTCGGCCGGTTTGAGGACGATCGTGTTGCCCGCGGCGATCGCCGGGAGGATCTTCCAGGCCGCCATTTGCAGCGGGTAATTCCACGGCGCGACCGAGCCGACGACGCCGACCGGCTCCCGGCGGATCGAACTGGTGTGATCGGGCGAGTATTCGGCGCTCGCCAAACCGTCGAGGTGCCGCGCGGCCCCGGCGAAGAAGGCCGTGTTGTCGATGGTCCCGGGCACATCGAACTCGGTGGCCAGGCGGATCGGCTTGCCCGCCTGCCGGCTCTCCACTTCGGCGAGTTCGGCCCCGCGCGCGTCCAACTCGGCGGCGAGCTTGGTCAGCGCCGCCGACCGCTCACCGGGCGTCGCGCGCGACCACTCGGCATACGCCCGCTTCGCCGCGGCGACGGCCGCGTCGACATCCGCGGGACCGCCAAGGTCGGCCTCGGCGACCCGATCGCCGGTCGAGGGATCGCACACCCAGGCGCGCTCGCCCGTGCTCGCTGCCCGCACTTCTCCGTCGATGAACTGAGCCACCGGGCGACCTTAGCCCGCCGGCGGTCAGGTGACCAGGAGGACGATCCCGCCGACCCCGGCCGCAACCAGCAGCGCCAGGTAGGCCAGCACCAGCCGCGTGTCGCGCAGGACGCATTTCGACCGGGTCAGCCCGGCGCGGCGCGCTCGCCAGTAGCCGGCGAAGCCCAGCGCGCCGAAGCCGACGACCGCCACCGGCCCCAGCAGCCACCCGAGCAGCGCGATCGTCGCGAAGATGCACAGGCGCAGCGGGTCGTATGCCGCGTGCTCCCCCGCGCGCGCCGCTCCCGTCTCGCTCTGCGCGGTCATACCCGCACCTCCTGCTCGCCTTCGGCCATCAGTCCCAGCTCGCGGCGGGAACTCCCCAGCGCCGTCGAAAGCCGTTGCCGGGCAAGTGGATTCCACGCCTGGACCGCACAGAAGGGCGCGCACTGGTGCCCGTCACCGACCGTGCCGACGTGCACGCAGCACTGGGTCAGGCGCTCCTCGATCATCGTGTGGATATCCATGAAGGGCTTGACCGTGAGGCGGACGACGCGCTCGCCGAGGAGTTTGCGCATCCGGGCCGCCCCGCCCGGCAGCGACGAGGAGGCCAAGATGGCGAGCGTCGACAGGCCCAGGTCGCAGTTCTCGCAGATGTCGCGCCAGATCGCGGACATCGACGGATGGCTCAGCGACGACTGCTCGCTGAGCAGGTCGAGCAGTGAGCTCTTGACGGTCTGGCGCAGCGTCGCCGGAATGCTGTCATCGGCGATCCGGTTGGCCAGGCTCTCGGGCTCGAGCTCGAGCCATTCCTTGAGCCGGTCCGGGCCGACGATCGCGGTCAGCGACCGCCATTGGCCGGCGTCGTCGCGCAGCAGATAACCGACCGAGCAGCAGTGCGGATGCGAGCACGGCAGTGCCGTCAGGTCGCGCCACGTCACCAGATCGCCGGTCTGCGGGCCGAGTCGTGCCAATACACCGGTGTGGGTGAGCCGGTCGCCCGGGTCAATCGCCCGCGAGCGCCCCGAGCCGAAGACCGGCTGGATGGTGACGCCACCGACATAGGGCGTGCTCAGCGCGAGCCGGACGACGTCGCCGATCTCGTCGTCATTGATCCCGAGCGCGGCCGTCATCGTCAAGGTCGTGAAGACACCGGCTGCCGAGAGCCGGGCCACGGCCGCCTCCTTGAAGCGGCGGATGTCGGCGCCGCGGTGGGCCGCCGAGGACTCCGCCCGCAAGCCGTCGAACTGCAGATAGACCTCGACGCGCTCCCGGTGCCGCCGAAGCAGGGCGACCAGCGAATCGTCCTGGGCGATCCGAATCCCGTTGGAGTTGACCAGGATCCGCACGATCGGACGTTCCACCAGCGCGTCGAGCAGCGCCCCGAAGTCCGGGTGCAGCGTCGGCTCACCCCCGCTGAGCATGACCACATCGAGCCGGCCGTTCTCGCGCTCCAACCGGGTGTCGACCGAGCGGAGCACCTCCTCGACAGCCACGATGCCGGCCAGCGCCGGCCCGCTGTCGGTGAAGCAGGTCGGGCAGCGCAGGTTGCAGTGCTCGATGACGTCTTCGAGCAGGATGCATGTGTGTTGCGTCTGCATCTCCGGCAGCCCCTGGGCGTATGCCGCGGGCACCGGCAGGAAGTTGCCCACCCGGTCCGGCGCGTGCACCTTGGTCGGCGCGGTCCACTGCTCCAGATAGGTGAGGATCTCAGCAGACTCGTCGTAGAGGGTGCTGATCAGGCCGTGCTCGGGGCAGCCCCGCTCCAGCCACACCCGGCCGTTCCGGACGGCCAGCCGGCCCGAGAGCCGCGCGACGTCGCTGAGCGCGCGGTCCGGGTCGGCGTGATGACAGTGCGGGCAGAAGGCGTTGACATAGCGGTGAATCCGGTAGTCCCGCAACGGCATACCGGCGCTCATGTGGACGACGACCGTGAATAGGCGACGATCAACCCGATGCACCCGACGAAGGCGATGACGAGCGCGAGGCCATAGCCGAGCAGCATCCCGAGCGCCCACCGCCGGGTCTTCTCCGGGAAAAGCAGGACGATGGCGACGACCGGGAAGATCGTCGCCAGGCCCCCGAGAGCGCTCGCGACCGTGCGCCATGGTCCAGACGGCGCGACCAACCCAAATAGCCCGAGCAGGCAAATCCCGAGCACGATCAGTGCACCACCCCAGATCGGCCGTGAACTCTCCTTCGGCGCCGTCGCGCCCGAAGCTCCTGCCGGCCAGGGTGGGAGCGGTGCGTCATCTTGGCCCCACGGCTGCGGCACCCCCGGTTGTCCATCGGGTGCCGGGGGAGGTGGTTCGGGTGGCGTGGTCATCGGGCCTCCAACTGCGGGATGCGAGCGGGTGACGTCATGGCGGATTCGCGGCGGCGGAGCACGACCGTCAGCCGGAGGAGGAGGACGGGCAGGGTCGCGAGCAGGACGAGTTGCGGCCGGGTCAGGCCGTGCCAGACCACCTCGTTGCCGCGGACGAACTCCACGAGAAGCCGGAAGACGGCATACGCCCCGACATAGACCGTCAGCGTCTCGCCGGCGGGCAGCCGGTCGTGGCGCAGCCATCGCCAAAGTACGACGAACGCGAGCGCGTGGAAGACGATCTCGTAGACGAAGGATGGGTGCAGCGCGACCCCTGCCGGCACCTGGAGGCGCGCCGCCGTCACCGGATCGAGCACGATCCCGTATGCCGTGTGCGTCGGCGTCCCGGGCGGCTCGGTGAGCAGGCAGCCGATCCGCCCCACCGCCATACCGGCCGCGACGGCGGGCGCGAAGAGATCGCCGGTGCGGATGCGGTAGCCGACGATCCGCTTGGCGAGATGCACGCCGAGCCAGGCGCCGAAGAGTCCGCCGAGGATGGACTTGTTGCCATACACCCACTGCTCGGCGAGGGTGGCGTTCTGGCGGAGGTCGACATGCTGCAGCCAGGTGCCCAGGCGCATCACGAGTCCGCCGCCGATCAGCGCGCCGGTCACGACCGCGATGACCTTGTCGCCGGTGCGCCCGCGCCGGCGAGCTTCGAACGTGAAGACCAGCCCGGCGACCGCCACGCCGAGCGCCACGAAGACCGCGTGCGTGGGTATGGGCAGGTCGATACCCAGCAGATCCCCCACTGTCGGATACATGCGGGCCAGTCTGGCAGGCCGGCCGCCGGGTAGGTTGCCTTCAGTGGAGGTCACCAACCTGACGCCGAGTCGAGTCCCCGACGGAAGGGCGTGGCGATGAGCGAACGGAACTTCCGGCTGGCGGACCGGTACGCCGCGACCGGCGGCGAGATTCTCGCCTCGGGCCTGCAGGCGCTCGTCCGGCTCCCGCTCGATCAGCGTCGCCTCGACCGGGCGGCCGGTCGACGCAGCGCGGTTTTCATCTCCGGCTACGAGGGGTCGCCGCTGGGCGGCTACGACAAGGAACTGCTGCGCATCCGGGCCACGCTCGATGAGGCCGGCATCGTCTTCCGGCCGGCGGTGAACGAGGAACTGGCCGCCAATGCCGTGCAGGGCGCGCAACTGGTCGCCACGCTCGCCGGGCGGCGCGTCGAGGGTGTCGCTGGCATTTGGTACGGCAAGGCGCCGGGGCTCGATCGCGCAACCGATGCCCTGCGCCATGGCAATCTCGGCGGTGCCTCCGCGACCGGCGGCGTGCTCGCCCTGGTCGGCGACGACGCCACGGCCAAGTCCTCGACCGTCCCGAGCAGCAGCGAGCTCGCGATGGCTGAACTGGGTCTCGCCGTGCTCTCCCCCGCCGACCCGGCCGACATCCTGCACCTGGGTTTGCACGGCATCGCCCTGTCCCGCTTCAGCGGGCTGTGGAGCGGGCTGAAGCTGGCGACCAATGTCGTCGACGGGAGCGCCACCTTCACCCTGGCCGACCCGGCGATCACGATCGTCGAGCCGGATCGGGAGATCGACGGCCGGCCCTTCCATCACCAGGTCACCGCGCGATTCCTCCAGCCGCATCTCGCGGCGCTCGAGGAGAGCCTGGCCGGTGCGCGGCCGGAACTCGCCCGCCGGTATGCCCGCGCCAATGGCCTCAATGTCGTCACCGGTGATGCCCGTGGCCGGGTCGGGGTCGTCGCGGCGGGGCTGACCTTCCGCGACACCCAGGAGGCTCTCGCCAGCCTCGGCGTCGACCCGGATCACTTGTCCGACAGCGGCATTCGCCTGCTCAAGCTCGGCATGGTCGCGCCCCTCGACCCCGAGATCGTGCGGGAGTTCGCGGCCGGCCTGACCGATCTGATCGTCGTGGAGGAGAAGCGCCCCGTCGTGGAGACGGCCGTCAAGGCGGCGCTCTACGGACGCGCCGGGGCACCCCGAGTCCACGGCAAGACCGATCCCGACGGGCGCGCCTTGCTGCGGGCGACGGGCGACCTGCCCCCGCAGGTCATCGCCGACGCCCTGGCGCCGGTGCTGGCGAGCACGCTGGGACTGGCGGGGGCGCGGGCATACGCCAATCCCCAGGCGCGGGAGACGACGGCCCTGACGCGGCGGGCACTGCCGCTGACTCCGGTCCCGGCGCGGACGCCCTACTTCTGCTCGGGATGCCCGCACAACCGCTCCACGCGCACGCCGGCGGGGAGCCTGGTCGCGGCGGGCATCGGCTGCCACACGCTGGTCGTCTTCATGGACGAGGAGCGGGTCGGCAATGTCGTCGGCTTCAGCCAGATGGGTGGCGAAGGCGCGGCCTGGATCGGGATGTCCCCCTTTGTCACCGACGAGCATCTCGTCCAGAATCTCGGCGACGGGACCTATCATCACTCCGGCAGTCTTGCCGTGCGCGCCAGCGTCGCCGCCGGCACCAATGTCACCTACCGCATCCTGTACAACGGGGCCGTCGCGATGACCGGCGGGCAGGACATCGTGGGCGGTATGACGCCGGCGAATCTCGCGCGCGAACTCCTCGCCGAGGGCGTCCGGCAGGTCGTCGTCACGACCGATGACGTGGGTCGCAGCCGGTCGGCCGGCCTGCCCGACGGCGTCACCGTCCGCCACCGTGACGACCTCGAGGACGTCCTCACCGAACTGGCGACAGTGCCCGGGGTGACCGCCGTCATCCACCAGCAGGAATGCGCAACCGAGTTGCGGCGAAAGCGCAAACGCGGGCTCATCGAGTCGCCCGGCCGGCGGATCTGGATCAACGAGCGCGTCTGCGAGGGTTGTGGCGACTGCGGCGCCAAGTCCAACTGCCTCTCGGTGCAGCCGGTCGAGACCGAGTTCGGCCGCAAGACCCGGATCCACCAGGCCAGCTGCAATCTGGACTACTCCTGCATCGAGGGGGACTGCCCCTCCTTCATCAGCGTGACTCCCGGTGGCCCGCAGCGACCGGCCGGCCGCGCCCCGGCGATCGAGGGCACCGACCTCCCGGATCCCGTTGCCGCAGTAACGAACTCACCGCTCAACATCCGCATCATGGGCATCGGCGGAACGGGCATCGTCACCACCGCCCAGGTCCTCGCAGTCGCCGCGACCAACGCCGGGCTCCACGTCCGTGGCCTCGACCAGCTCGGGCTATCACAAAAGGGTGGGGCCGTCGTCTCCGACCTCCGGCTCGCCGCGGCGCCCTTCGAGGGCACCAACAAGCTGGAGCCCGGGACCTGCGATGTCTATCTGGGTGCCGACCTGCTCGTCGCAGCCGATCCGCGCAATCTCGCGGTCACCGACCCGGCGCGCACGCGAGCCATCGTCTCGACGACGCCGAACCCGACGGGGGCGATGGTGGCCGATGTGACAGCACCCGCCACTGACACGATTGCCCTGGTCGAGGTCGTGCGCGCACACACCGGCCCGGATCCGTGGTTGCTCGACGCGCGCGCCGTCACCGAGGGCCTCTTCGGCAGCGATCAGTTCGCCAACACCTTCCTCCTGGGCATCGCCATCCAGTCGGCCGGCATCCCGGTCTCACCGAGCGCCGTCGAGGAGGCGTTGGCGCAGAACGGCGTTGCCGTCACGGCGAATCTCCAGGCCTTCCGCTGGGGCCGCCGGTATGCCGTGGACCCCGCTGCCGTGCTCGCTGTCGCCGGCCC
>NZ_DAOQZV010000065.1:0-14004 GCF_035343835.1 Nostocoides sp.
CCTCGCGCCGGCTCCGGCCGTCGGTCGGCGGTGTCGCGCCCGGCGACGCCCAGGGCCGCGCATACGGTCGGCAGCAGGACCGCGCCGACACGGGCATACCCGGCGGGGGAGGGGTGGAACTGGTCCTGGCTGAACAGTTCCTTCGGTGACGCATAGAACTCCGGGCCGAGCAGGTCGCCCAGCGAGACGGTCCGCCCGCCGGCCTCGACGACGGTCACGGTCTGCGCGGCGGCCAGATCCCGACTCCACCGGCGCACCAGGTGCTTAAGTGGCACGGGGATCGGCTCGACCGTCCCCAGATCGGGACAGGTCCCGACCACGACCTCGACGCCCAACCCGCGCAACCGGCGCACGACGAGTTCCAGGTGACGCACGGCGGTGGTCCGGTCGATCCGGTGGGTCACGTCATTGGCGCCGATCAGGATGACGGCCACGTCCGGGGTGGGTGAGCGGTCGAGCGCATTGGCCAGTTGCCGCTCCAGATCCTGTGATTCGGCACCGATGACGGCCTCATTGACCAGTTCCACCGGCCGCCCGGTCAGTGCAGCAAGGCCCGTGCTGATGATGCCCCCGACCGTCTGTGCGCCGGTGTCCGCGCCCATCCCGGCCGCCGACGAATCGCCGAGGACGAGGAGGCGATACACGCGACCTGCGCCCGCGCCATACCGCCCTTCGTCCTGCGGCGCGCCCTCGAACGGCTGGCCGACGATCTTGCGCGCCATGGCGGCCTCGACCTTGATCAGACCGTATCCGAGCGCGCCGAGCGCACCCGCTGTGGCCGCGAGGCCCCCGCCCCCGTATGCCGCTGTGGCCGCGATCTTGCGCGCCCGTCGTGCACGTCCCATGCCGATCACTCCTTCCCACCTCAACAGAGCACTGACACGAGGTGGTGATGCAATCCGGCCAATGCTGCCCTTGGCTGAGCGACCCGGGCCGCTCGGGCGGGTAACGGTTGTGTTGCACTCCCGCCGTTGTTTCCCTATTTCAGGGACGCCCGGGCTCCGGGCGAAGTTCCCTCCTGCGCCGGCAACCGTGTGTCGGTCCCTACGCTGGGTGGGTGCAGCCATACGAGTCGCTCGTGGAGCGGATGATCCGTGAGGCGCAAGAGCGCGGGGAGTTCGACAACCTCAGGGGCGCCGGCCGGCCGCTCGACCTCGGCTCCGGCGACGACCCGGACTGGTGGATCAAGCAGAAGATGCGCAGCGAGGGCCTGGATTTCGCGGGCGCGCTGCCCGCGGTCATCTCCCTGCGGCGCGAGGCGGCGGGGTTCCCCGAATCGCTGGCCGACCTGCGCACCGAGTCCAGCGTCCGCGCGGTGCTCGCCGACTACAACGATCGCGTGCGTCTGGACCGGCTCGCCGCGCGCGACCCCAAGGCGGCCACGAGCGTGGCGCCGCTGGTCGACATCGACGCCATGGTCGAGCGCTGGCGGGAGTTGCCTGGTCAATGAGTGACGCCATCTGCGTCGACGTCGGGTCGACCTTCACCAAGGGCCTGCGCGTCGACCTCGACTCGGGCGCGGTGCTGGGCTCGGCCGCGCGGCCGACGACCGTCGCCACTGACGTCCTCACCGGCCTGTATGCCGTGGTGGCCGACCTCGGCGCCTCGGCAGCGGCGCCGCTCCTCGTCTGCTCCAGCGCCGGTGGCGGCTTGCGGCTCGCGGTCGTCGGTTTTGAGGAGTCGGTGACCGCTCTCGCCGGTTATCGGGCCGGCCTGTCGGCAGGTGCGCGCGTGGTCCACGTGAACGCCGGCCGGCTCACCGGAGCGGACGTCGCGGCACTGCGGGCGGCCCGCCCCGATGTCATCCTGCTCGTCGGCGGGACCGATGGCGGCAATGCGGATGTCTTGCGGCACAACGCCTCTCGCTTGGCGAATGCGCGCGTGGCGATGCCGGTCGTGCTGGCCGGGAATGCCGACGCGCGCGTCGAGTGCGTCGAGATCCTCACGCGCACGAGGCGCACCGTCGTCCCGGCCGACAACGTTCTGCCGCGCATCGGCGAGATCGCTCCGGAGTCCGCGCGGGCGGCCATCCGCTCGGTCTTCCTGACCCATGTCATCGGCGGCAAGAAGCTCTCCCGCGGCCCGGAGTTCGCCGGCCTGGTGCGGCGGGCGACGCCCGATGCCGTGCTGCAAGGCGTGGAGGTCCTCGCGGCCGCCACGGGCCGCGATGCGCTCGTCGTCGACATCGGCGGCGCCACCACGGACGTCTATTCGGCGCTGATCCCCTCCGGTGAGGACGTCGAGATCGTCCGCGATGTCTCGCCCACGCCGCGGGTCGCGCGCACTGTCGAAGCGGATCTCGGCATGCGCTGGAGCGCCGGCGGCGTGCTCGACGCCGCCGAGCGTGAGCGCCTGCCCGTGACCGACGACCTGCGCCCGTATGCCGAATCCGTCGCCAACGACATCGCGCACCTCCCGACGTCCCCGGCGGAATGGAAATGCGAACTCGAACTCGCCCGCCTCGCGGCGGTGATCGCCGTCCGCCGCCACGCTCGCCCGGTGCGTCCCGGTCAGGCGCCGCGAGCCCTGCGTGATGTCGGGCGGGTCATGGGGTCAGGTGGGGTGCTGCGCCACGCCGACCCCGCCGCCGCACGCGAGATCCTCGGTGCCCTTCTCACCGATCATGGCGGAGGGTGGCCGGTCCCGGACCGGGCCGTGGCGGGCGTGGACACGGCATACGTGCTCTTCGCCGCGGGCCTGCTCGCGCAGGAACATCCGCGGGCGGCCGCCGCGCTGACGTGCTCGCTCACGCACTGACCCCACGGGTGTTCACCGAGGGCTAAGGTGCGCACCATGGCGACGCTCCCGACGGTCACGCTCGACGACATCCGCTCGGCACGCGAGGCGCTCGGCGACCTGATCCGGCCGACCCCCCTGGAGTATTCGCGCACCCTCAGCGAGAAGGTCGGCACCCAGGTCTTCCTCAAGTGCGAGAACCTGCAGCGCGCCGGGTCCTTCAAAATCCGCGGCGCCTATACGCGCATCGCGCGGCTGAGCGAGGAGGAAAAGGCACGCGGCGTCGTCGCGGCCAGCGCCGGCAACCACGCGCAGGGTGTCGCGCTCGCGGCGACCACCCTCGGCATCCGCTCGAAGGTCTATATGCCGGTCGGCGCGGCGATGCCCAAGCTCAACGCCACGCGCGCCTACGGCGCGGAGGTCGAGCAGATCGGCGCGACGCTCGATGAGTCGCTCGTCGCCGCCCGGGCGTATGCCGATGACACGGGCGCCGTCCTGATCCACCCCTTCGACCACGCCGACATCGTCGCCGGGCAGGGCACGTGCGGGCTGGAGATCCTGGAGCAGTGCCCCGACGTCGGGACGGTCGTCGTGAGCCTGGGCGGCGGCGGCCTGCTCGCCGGCGTCGCGACGGCGATCAAGGCCCAACGGGACGATGTGACGCTGGTCGGGGTCCAGGCCGACGCGGCCGCGGCCTATCCGATGTCCTTGGCCGCGGGGCACCCGATCGCTGCCGAGCGGATGGCGACAATGGCCGACGGCATCGCGGTGGGACTGCCCGGCGCCGTGCCCTTCGAGGTCATCCGGCAACTCGTCGACCGCGTCGACACGGTGTCCGAGGCGTCCTTGTCCCGGGCCATGCTCCAGTTGCTCGAGCACAGCAAACTCGTGGTCGAGCCGGCCGGCGCCGCAGGCGTCGCCCTGATCAATGAAGCCGCCGACCGGGCCTGGTCGGGCCCGATCGTCGTCGTGCTCTCGGGCGGCAATATCGACCCGATGCTGATGCTTCGGATCATCCGTCACGGCATGGCCGCAGCCGGCCGCTATCTGCAGTTCCGCGTTGTCATGCCGGACCGGCCCGGCTCGCTGGCCCGGCTGATCTCCGACTGTGCGGCCACCGATGCCAATGTCATCGAGGTCGAGCACATGCGCACCGACCCGACGCTGATGGTGGACGAGGTCGACATTCTGGTCCAGGTCGAGACCAAGGGCGCGGCCCACTGCCAGGCGGTCCTGACCTCGCTGCGCGCCGCCGGCTACCGCCTCAAATTCGCCTGACGCCCCCCGTCCCTAAACCCTGCTAGCAGAACTTGGGTCTCCTCCAGCAGGGTAGACCCCGCTGCAGGAGACCCAACCTGCGCTAAGTCGGCCCCCTCGGCCTGCACGACCGAATCGCGGGCGCCAACTCTCGGCGTCAGCCGGTGAAGGGCTTAGCCGCCTTGATCGTGACCTCGATGGTCTTGCCATTGGGCGCCTGGTAGCTCGTCGTGTCGCCGACCCGAAGCCCGTTGATGGCGGACCCCAGCGGGGACGCCTCCGAGAACACTTGCAGGTCGCCGTCCGCACTCTCGCGCGAGCCCAGCAGGAAGGTCTCGTCCTCGCCGAACAACTCCACCGTCACCAACATGCCCGGCTCGACCACCCCGTCGTCCGGGGGAGTGCCGATGACCGCGGTCGCCAACAGCTGGGTCAGCTGCCGGATGCGCAACTCGAGCTTGCCCTGCTCCTCCTTGGCGGCGTGGTAGCCGCCGTTCTCCTTCAGGTCACCCTCAGCTCGTGCCGCCTCGATGCGGCCGATGACCTCGGCACGCCGCGGGCCCGAGAGTTCCTGCAACTCGCTCGAGAGCCGCTCGTAGGCTTCCTGGGTCAAGAAGGTCGACGTCGTGGTCGGCTCGCTCATGAAAACACTCCTCAGTCATGGGCAAAGGGTCTGGATCGACCATCGATCCAGACCCGGTGAATGCATCAGTCTACCTATGCCGGCTTGCACGTGAGCACCGTGCCGGTCACCGCGAGCGCCGTGGTGCGGATCGTCGCGCGCTGCGCCACATCGACTTCCGGCCCGGCGGGGATCGTCACATCCAGCAATCCGACGGCCGCGAACGCCTGATCCATGGCCTTCAGCTGACAGGTCACCGCGACATCCGCGGGCCGGTGCACGGTGAAGCGGACGTCGACCCGCTGAGCGTCGACGACGTCATACCCGGTCGTCTGCCAGCTGACGCGCCCGTGCGTCGCCGAGACGGCGAACCAGACGACCACCGTCATGGCCGCGGCGACCCCGAGCAGGGCAAGCAGCAGCGGCCGCCGATCGATGCGCCGACCGGCTGCCTCCGCGGCGGCCTCCTCGGCGTCGAAGTCGACGTCGTTCCCGGGCAGGTTGGTCATCGAGTCCTCCGGCGGTTCCGGGGTGGCCGGCGCCACGGTGCGAGAATGGGTGTTCTGTCGATCATGTCATCCACCCGGAAGAGGATTTTCATGGCCAAGGGCATGCGCCTGATGTGCGTGCACGCGCACCCCGACGACGAGTCGAGCAAGGGTGCCGCGACCATGGCGAAATATGTCGCCGCCGGCGCCGAAGTGTTGGTCGTCTCCTGCACCGGGGGCGAGCGTGGCGACATTCTCAACAAGAAGCTCGCCGACGACCCCGCCGTCCTGCGTGATCTGGCTCAGGTCCGCCGCGCCGAGATGGCGCAAGCGCAAGCCATCCTCGGTGTCGACCACCACTGGCTCGGATTCGTCGATTCCGGTCTGCCGGAAGGCGATCCGCTGCCCCCTTTGCCGGAGGGGTGCTTCGCGCTGGAGCCGCTGGAGATCCCTGTCGAAGCCCTCGTCCGCGAGATCCGCCGCTTCCGCCCGCACGTGATGACGACCTATGACGAGAACGGGGGCTACCCCCACCCCGACCACATCCGCTGCCACGACGTGTCGGCGGCCGCCTTCGTCGCCGCCGGCGACCCCGATGCCTTCCCCAGTGCCGGACCCGCGTGGCAGCCCCTGAAGCTCTACTACAACGGCGGCTTCAGCCGCGCGCGCATCGAGACCTACCACCAGGCCCTCCTCGACCTCGGCGTGGAGAGCCCGTATGCCGAGTGGCTGGAGCGCATGGACGGTCGCGTCGAGCGCACGGTCACCACCCGCATCGAATGCGCCGACTTCTTCGAGCAGCGCGACCAGGCGCTCCTCGCCCACGCGACCCAGATCGATCCGGACGGCTTCTTCTTTTCCGTCCCGCGCGAGGTGCAGCGTCTGGTCTGGCCCTTCGAGGATTACGAGATCGCCGCCTCCTATGTGCCCATCGCCGACGGCGAGGACGACCTCTTCGGTGGGCTCGACGCGGTCGCCGCGGCCGACGCGCTCGCGCTCGCCGCGACCGACCTGGCCCTCGACCGCCGGGTCGCCCGGGTGCCCGCATGATCGCCGAGTTCGTCCTGGCCGGCGGTGAAGCGGACGGGAGCAGCGCCTCCAGCGGCTTCCTCGGCTTCGTCGTTTTCTTTGCTCTCGCGCTCGCCGTATGGTTCCTGGTGCGCAATATGACCGGCCGCCTGCGCCGGATGAATTACGCCGAAACGCAACGCACCCAGGACGCCCCTGCCGAGCCGGACGACGCCACGGCCGCTGAGGCCGACGAGCGAGCCGGGGCGGCACCGGGCGCGAAGCCGGATCCAGACCAGGCGCCGCCGGAAGCCCCCTAGTTTCCTTCGTGCTGGGCCGTGTTACGCAACCACGGACCTTGGCCGGGCGTCGGTCGAACTGGTCGAGCGGCAGCGAGCCTTGGCCGGGCGTCAGTCGAGTTGGGCGAGCGTAAGGAGCGCCGTGCCTTCCGGGAGTTAACCGCCGAAGCGGCGGTGGCGCTCGGCATACGCGCGCAGGGCCCGCAGGAAGTCGACGCGGCGGAAGTCGGGCCAGTAGGCCTCGCAGAAGTAGAACTCGCTGTGGGCGCTCTGCCAGAGCATGAAGCCGGAGAGCCGCTGCTCGCCCGACGTGCGAATGACCAGATCGGGGTCGGGTTGGCCGCGGGTGTAGAGATTGGCACCGATGTCCTCGGCGGTGAGGGATTCGGCCACGTGTTCCAGGGTGGCGCCGGCGGCGGCGCGCTCGGCCAGCAGGGCGCGGACGGCGTCGGCGATCTCCTGGCGCCCGCCGTAGCCGACGGCGACATTGACGGTCATCCCCGTCACCGACTCGGTCGAGCGCTCAGCGGCCTTCAGCGCGGTTGCGGTGGCGGCCGGGAGCAGGTCGAGGGCCCCGACGGGGTGGATGCGCCAGCGGCCGGTGGCGGCGAGATCGGTGACGGCGTTCTCGATGATCGTCAGGAGAGGCGCGAGTTCACGTTCGGGACGCGCCAGGTTGTCGGTGGACAGCAGCCAGAGGGTCACGACCTCGACTCCCGCGTCCTCGCACCAGGTCAGGAAACCGGCGATGTTGTCGGCGCCGGCCTGATGGCCGATCTTGGTGTCGGCCCCCCGGGCCGCGGCCCAGCGACGGTTCCCGTCGAGCATCACACCGATATGCCGCGGAAGCGCCTGCCGGTCCAGACCCCGAGCGACGTGGCGCTCGTAAGCGCCATAGATCAGGTCACCGAGCGACACCTGTGGCTGTTCTCCTGACGTATGAGGCGGCGGCCCGGTCAGGAGTGCAGCAACCGTGGCCGGGTCCAACCGTAGCGCCGCGTCCGGTCTTGTCGCATGCAGACGCGGCGAAGCGTCGGCAGCAGTCGCCGGGCGGGCTCTCGCGCCGCCTTGAGCAACCCGTCCCGGCGTCACCACCCAGGCGGCCACCCGGGCGCCGCCAGGAATTCGCCGGCCGGCCGCGCGTGTCGTGCGCGGCACTTTCGACCGCCCGGCTTAGCGTGAGGCCCAAGCGGATCACCGGATCCGCCCGTGGGAGGCCAGACTTGCCGGAGCATCAGGCAGACGGGCCGGACCGGCCCGGATCGGGCCGCCCCCGGACCGCCACCTCGACCTAGGCGCGCCAGCGCCTGGCAACGGGCGTGCGCCGCAAGGAGATCCGTATGACCGCCAATGCCGGCGTCACGCTGACGGGGGAACAACGCCGCACCTATGTCATCGACACCTCGGTGCTCCTGTCGGATCCGAAAGCCCTGCTGCGCTTCAAGGAACACGAAGTCGTCGTGCCCGTTGTCGTCGTCACCGAACTCGAGGCCAAACGCCACCACCCGGAGCTCGGCTACTTTGCCCGGTCCGCCCTGCGTTTCCTCGACGATCTGCGCATTGCCCACGGCCGGCTCGATGCCCCGGTCGCGATCGGCGACGAGGGCGGCAGCCTCCGGGTCGAACTCAACCACACCAACCCTGATGTCCTTCCGGCCGGATTCCGCTTGGGGGACAACGACACTCGGATCCTCTCGGTAGCCGCCAATCTCGCCGGCGAGGGCTTCGCGGTCACGGTGGTCAGCAAGGACCTGCCGATGCGGGTCAAGGCGGCCTCGGTGGGCCTGGACGCGCAGGAATACCGCGCCGAGATGGCCATCGACTCGGGCTGGACCGGCTTTCGTGAACTCGACGTGCTCGCCGACGACATCGACACCCTCTACGACACCGGCCGCCTGGAGTCGGCGGACGCGGCGGAACTGCCCTGCCACACCGGCCTGAAACTGCTCTCGCCACGCGGCTCCGCACTCGGCCGGGTAGGCGCCGACAAGCAGGTGCGGCTCGTCCGCGGCGACCGCGATGCCTTCGGCTTGCACGGACGTAGCGCCGAGCAACGCATCGCCCTCGACCTGCTCCTCGATCCCGACATCGGCATCGTCTCCCTCGGCGGCCGAGCCGGCACCGGCAAGTCCGCGCTCGCCCTTTGCGCCGGTCTCGAGGCTGTGATGGAGCGCCGCGCCCACCGCAAGGTGATCGTCTTCCGTCCCCTGTATGCCGTGGGCGGCCAGGAACTCGGCTACCTCCCGGGGACCGAGAACGAGAAGATGGGCCCGTGGGCGCAGGCCGTCTTCGACACCCTCGGGGCGGTCGTCAATGCCGAGGTCGTCGAGGAAGTCCTGGCCCGTGGCATGCTCGAAGTCCTACCGCTGACGCACATTCGCGGTCGTTCGCTGCACGACGCCTTCGTCATCGTCGACGAGGCGCAGTCCCTCGAGCGCAATGTCCTGCTCACTGTGCTGTCGCGGATCGGCCAGAACTCCAAGGTCGTGCTGACCCACGATGTCGCCCAGCGGGACAACCTGCGTGTCGGCCGGCACGACGGGGTTGCCGCGGTGATCGAGACCCTCAAGGGCCACCCGTTGTTCGCCCACATGACCTTGACCCGCTCGGAGCGCAGCCCGATAGCCGCCCTGGTCACCGACCTCTTGGAGGGCATCGAGCCCTGACGCAGCACAGGGGAGACAGCGCGAGATCAGCCGTCGCCGGGTCGTTCAATTTTGAACGACCCGGCGAAACGGGGTAAAGTATCGTTTTGATAACGACGCGCCCGCAATAGGTGGCGCGAACCTGGCCGCTGTGGCGCGGCCGAGCACCGTGGGCGGCCGATCAAGGCGCGCGTCGAGCGGGGCTCACCGCCTGATCTCAAGGAACTCGATCCCCATGAGCAGTACCCATCTCACCCCTGCTGCACTGCGCCGGGCCCGTATGCTGCGCCGTCGCCGCGTGAGCGTCAGTGCGCTCGCCGCCGGCCTCGCCGTCGGCGCCGGAGCCCTCGGCCTGGAGTTCGCTGGCGTCTCGCCCGTCTCGGCCATCGGCACGACCTCTGCGGCCATGCCCGCCCCGACCGCCGGTCTGGCCTCACTGCTGGCCGACCGCGATGCCGATGCCGCTTCGCGCGCGGCCGAGCGCAGTGCCCTGCCGTCGGCCGTCGCCAAGGCCGGTGGTCAGCGTGAGGTATCCGTCCAGGAGCAGGTCGCGCAGATCGACCGGGCCCGCGCCGCGGATGCGGCCGAGCGGGCGGCGGCAAAGAAGGCGTCGGCGAAGAAGGCTGCGGCCAAGAAGGCAGCCGCCAAACGCCTCGCCGCAGCGCAGGCGAACCCGCAGGCCGCGGCCCAGCGCATCATGGGCGAATACGGCTTCGGCGCCGACCAATGGATCTGCCTCAAGCAACTGTGGATCGGCGAGAGCGGTTGGAACTACCGCGCCGCCAATGCCTCGTCGGGTGCCTACGGCATCCCGCAGGCCCTGCCCGGCAGCAAGATGGCCTCGGCCGGCGCCGATTGGCAGACCAACCCCGAGACGCAGATCCGCTGGGGCCTGGGCTATATCAAGGCGTCCTATGGCACGCCGTGCGGGGCGTTGAGCTTCTGGAACAGCCACTACCCCCACTGGTACTGATCCCCAGATGACGCCTGCCTACTGACCCCCAGACGACGCCCGCCGCCACTCGTTAGGGGCGGAGGCGCGTCTGGTTCTGCGAGCGCCACAAAGGGCCTAGTGACCCAGTAAGCGTCTCGGAGTGCCTCGCGATCAGACGACCAGCACGTTCGCGATCAGGCGACCAGCACGAAGATCAGCGCGAGGATGAACCCGAGCAGGGCGCCGAACGCGATCAGCGCGTCCCGTCCCTCGTGACGCGGATACTCATCGAGTTCCAGCGCGCACATCATTCGCAGGCGCGGCGGTGCGGCGGGGTGCGGAGCGACCATCATGACCACCTCCAGGCCGGGGACACCCGTGGGGTGTCGTCGTCCCTCCACGCTACGCCCGAATCGGGGCACCGGGGCGGTCTCACCCACCTAGTCAGAGCTTGCGCAGGCTGATCCGCTCGACCCGGTGGTGCGGTCCCTTGGTCAGCACCAGCGTCGCCCGGCTCCGAGTCGGGCGCACGTTGTGCAACAAGTTCGGGCGGTTGATGCGCTGCCAGATGTCGAGCGCGGTGGCGCGTGCCTCGTCATCGGATAGCGCGGCATACCGGCGGAAGTAGCTGTCCGGATTGGCGAAGGCGGTCTCGCGCAAGCGCAGGAAGCGCTCGACATACCACTGTTCGATCAACTCGGCGTCGGCGTCGACATAGACCGAGAAATCGAAAAAGTCGCTGATGCTCAACGCATTTCGGCGCCGTGCGTTGCCATTGGGCGATTGCAGGACGTTGAGGCCCTCGACGATCAGCACGTCGGGGCGGCGGACCACGACCGACTCGCCCGGCACGATGTCATAGACCAGATGCGAATACACCGGTGCCTGCACCTCGGGCGCACCCGACTTCACCTCGGCGAGGAAGCGGATGAGCGCGGCCCGGTCATACGATTCGGGGAAGCCCTTGCGCTGCAAGAGGTTACGTCGCACGAGTTCGGCGTTCGGCAGCAAGAAGCCGTCCGTCGTGACCAGGTCGACGCGCGGGGATTCCGGCCACCGCCGCAACATTTCCTGCAGCAGGCGCGCGGTCGTCGACTTGCCGACGGCCACCGAACCGGCGACGCCGATGACGAAGGGCGTCTTCTCCGGCCGCTCACCCAAGAAGCTCGCCGTCACCCCGTTGAGTCGCTTGGTGGCCGCCACATAGAAGGTCAGCAGGCGCGATAGCGGCAGATAGATCTGCTCGACCTCGGTCAGGTCGATGCGCTCACCGAGTCCGGCCAGCCGGGCCACGTCGGCGGCGGTCAGGGTCAGTGGTTGGTTCTCGCGCAGACGCGCCCAGTCGTCCCGGACCAGCTCCACATACGGAGAGGTGAGCACGGCATTGGTCACCCGCCCATTCTTGCCCACCGGCCCGTATGCCGTGGCGTGCCCCCCGCCCACGCCGCGCCCCCCCGCGTGCCGCGCTCCGCAGGGCCCGGCCCGGAACCGTAGTCTTGGGGACCATGTGCGGAATCGTCGGATATGTCGGCCCCACCCTCGACGGCAAGGCTCTCGACGTCGTGATGGAGGGGCTGGCCCGGCTCGAATACCGCGGCTACGACTCGGCCGGCGTCGCCCTCGTCACGGATGAGGGTATCGAGACCGAGAAACGGGCCGGCAAACTGGAGAACCTGCGGGTCGCGCTCGACCTGCGCCCCCTCGATGACTCCCGGACCGCGATCGGGCATACGCGCTGGGCGACGCACGGCGGGCCCACCGACGGCAACGCACACCCGCACCGCGGAGGCGAGGATGACAAACTCGCCCTGATCCACAACGGGATCATCGAGAACTTCCACTCCCTCAAGCGCGAGTTGCTTGCCCAGGGCTCGACCTTTCTCAGCGAGACCGACACCGAGGTCGCCGCCAAGCTCGTCGGGCGCGAGTTCGATCGCACCGGCGACCTGACACAGGCCATGCTCGCGGCGGTGCAGCGGCTCGAAGGCGCCTTCACCTTGCTGGCGGTGCACGCGGATCAGCCCGGGGTCGTGGTCGGCGCACGGCGCAACAGCCCACTCGTGGTCGGCCTCGGCGAGGGCGAGAACTTCCTCGGCTCGGATGTCGCCGCCTTCATCGGATACACCCGGCACGCGCTCGAGCTTGGCCAGGACCAGATCGTCACGATCACGCCCGACGGCTACGACGTCATCGGCTTCGACGGCGCGCCGGCCGAGGGCACGCACTACGAGGTCACCTGGGACGCCGCGGCCGCCGAGAAGGGCGGCTACGCGACGTTCATGGAGAAGGAGATCAACGAGCAGCCGCATGCGGTCGCCGACACGCTCCTCGGGCGCACCGACGAGAGCGGCCGGCTGGTGCTCGATGAGTTGCGCATCAGCGAGGAGCAGATGCGCGCCGTCGACAAAATCGTCGTCGTCGCCTGCGGCACCGCGGCGTATGCCGGCATGGTCGCCAAATATGCCATCGAACACTGGGCGCGCATCCCCGTCGAGGTCGCACTCGCCCACGAGTTCCGCTATGCCGACCCGGTCGTCGACGAGCGCACCCTGGTCGTCTCGATCAGTCAGTCCGGCGAGACCATGGACACGCTGATGGCGGTCAAGCACGCGAACGACCTTGGGGCGCTGACGATTTCGGTCTGCAACACGCATGGATCGACCATCCCCCGCGAGTCCGACGCGGTGCTCTACACCCACGCCGGGCCGGAGATCGCCGTGGCGTCCACCAAAGCCTTCCTCGCCCAGATCACCGCCTGCTACATCCTCGGGCTCTATCTTGCGCAGCTGCGCGGCGGCACCTATGCCGACGACGCGGCCTCGGTCATGCACGAGTTGCAGGAGATCCCGGCCAAGATCAGCGACCTGCTCGGCCGGATGGATCGCGTCAAGGAGGTCGCGCGCTTCATGGCCGACACCCGCTCGGTGCTCTTCCTCGGGCGCAATGTGGGCTTCCCCGTCGCGATGGAGGGGGCGCTCAAACTCAAGGAACTGGCATACATCCATGCCGAAGGGTTCGCTGCCGGCGAGCTCAAGCACGGCCCGATTGCGCTGATCGACGCTGGCCAGCCCGTCTTCATCATCGTGCCCTCGCCCGACACGCCGCACGAGTTGCACAAGAAAGTCGTCTCCAACATTCAGGAGATCCGGGCCAGGGGTGCGCGCACTCTGGTCATTGCCGTCGACGGCGACGAGGACGTCGTGCCCTTCGCCGACGAGGTCATCCGCGTGCCCAAGTGTTCGCCGCTGCTGCAGCCCTTGCTGACCGTCGTGCCGCTGCAGGTCTTCGCCTTGCAGCTGTCGACGGCCAAGGGCCTAGAGGTCGACCAGCCGCGTAATCTCGCCAAGTCCGTCACGGTGGAGTGACCCGGCGGTGATCATCGGCGTGGGCATCGATGTCGTCGACGTGGCCCGCTTCGGTGAAACCCTGGAGCGGACCCCGCGGCTGCGCGACCGGCTCTTCGCCGACCCGGAGCGCGGGCTGCCGCTGAACTCGCTCGCCGCCCGCTTCGCCGCGAAAGAGGCCTTCGCCAAGGCCCTCGGCGCCCCGGTCGGTCTCGACTGGCACGATGCCGTCGTCCACCGCGGCCCCGACCGCCGGCCACACTTCGAGGTCGCCGGCACCGTCGCTGCCCGGGTCGCCCAACTCGGCATCACCAGCATCCACCTCTCGATCTCCCACGATGCCGGCATCGCCTCGGCCGTGGTCGTCTGCGAGGGTTGACCTCGGGCCGGCCTCAGCATTCCCCCGCGATGCCACAAGGCAGATGTTCGCAACAGAAGGCGTCCCGTGCGAATGAGGGGTTTGTGGCATCGGGCGGAAAAGCTGCCCTGGGCCCCGACCGGAAGGAGCGCTCATGATCTCGGCGTATTCCGTTGCCGATGTCTATGCCGTCGAGCGGGCGGCGATGGCCGAACTCGCCGAAGGTGAGCTGATGGCGCGCGCCGTCAGCGGACTCGCCGAGGTCGCGCGGCTGCGCCTGCGCGAGCGCGGCGGCCGGCGAGTGGTTGCCCTG
>NZ_DAOQZV010000066.1:0-13996 GCF_035343835.1 Nostocoides sp.
CACCAAGGAATGTCATGGTCCCCGGCAGGTGTGGTCATCCAGGCGTCATTGTCGGGCCGGTTCCCGAGCACGTTGCCGACCGCGCGCGCATGATTACGAGTGAGGCCCACCCGCTCGGCAAGGTCGGCGTACGTGATCACGGTGCCCGCCGGGATGGCGCGAACTGCCGCATAGATGTCTTCGGGTTTGAGTCTGCCCATGCCTGATCCTCTCAGCATGGGCTGCCCCTGCGGCAGTTACACGGTTGGGCGCCGCGAGCACCCTGGCAGCGAAGGAGGAGACGTGTTGGCGACCAAGAGTGCACCCGCCCTCTGGGCGAAAAGGGGCACCCAGACCATGTAGCCCAACGCTTGAAGGCAGCGCAGACATCGCTCTGGGTACCGAGGGCAGGGTGATTGGGCAGAGGGGCCTCTGCAAACGGCAGACCAGAATCCCGCTCCGCTGTTCGGCACGGGCGCAGACTTATCACCGTCGAGGAGCTAAGCCCAACGGCTGATCCTGCCGAGTGCGTTTCCCACCTCCGTCATCGATTTCATGCATGACCACCCAGTTGTTGGTGAGGTCGACGATGAAGCCATCCGTGAATGCGGAGTCGTACGGGTCTCGCCATACCCGAGCAATCCGATGTGACTCAAGCGCCTCGGCCAGTAGCCTCAGCACCTTCTTGGGCTTCATGTGTCGCAGTACCCATGACGAACCACGGAGCCAGAAGGTTGCCGATCATGCACATGCTCGACAGGAAATGACGTCCGGATTCCCGCTGATCGCGGACGGGTATGAGGATCTCTGCCTGCCGCCAACAGACCGAGGCGCTGGGTGCATTTGCCCGTTGTGTGCGGCGCCTCCAAGCAGAGCAAGGACAAAGGCACGTCGCCTTGAACCTCACCGTGCCCCAACAACCACGTGTACCGGGAGGAGTTCGCCTGAGTCGAGGAGGCCCCCATGGACAGCGAGAAGGACACCGACAGCGTCAGTTTCCCGCGGTTGCTCACCTGCCGCGACGTCGCCGCCATCCTTTGCGTGCCGGTGTCCACCGTGCACCACTGGGCCATCCAGGGCGAGGGACCACCATCCTTCAAGCTGGGCAAGCACCGCCGCTTCGCAGCGGACGACGTCAAGCAGTGGCTCGCTGACGCGCGCCACCGTGCGGCGTGATCGAGCGGACGGTCCTGAAGTCCGGGAAGATCCGTTGGCGAGTCCGCTACCGCACCCCGGACGCCCGGCAACGCACGGCCACATTCGATCGCAAGGCCGACGCGGAAGCCTTCAAGGACGACCTGCGATCGCGCCTTCGCCGTGGTGACTTCGTTGACCCCCAGCGCGGTCGCATCAAGCTTCACGCCCTATGGGACGAGTTCGAGTCAGCGGACTTGGGGCACCTGCGCCAGAGCACGCGGCAGAACTACCGCATGGCCTCCCGCAACTTCCTCGACCATTTCGGAGCCTGGCCGATCACCAAGATCGAGCACGCCGACGTGGCGGCATGGGTCACGAAACTCAGCGAGGACAAGGGTCCCGAGACGGTGCGCTACGCCCACCGGGTGCTTTGTCTGCTTCTGGACTACGGAATGACGACCCGCCGACTCACAAGCAACTCGGCCCGAGGCGTCCGTCTCCCATCACGCCCACCAGCGCGGGACCGCATTCTCACCATGCCGGAGGTCGAAGCGCTCGCCGACCGGCTCGGTGAGGAGGGCGATCTAGTCCTCACGATGGCCCTGCTCGGGCTCCGCTGGTCCGAGTTGGCCGGCCTCAAGGTCAGCGACGTCGACCTTGTCCGATCCCGAGTCCGAGTCGTCGAGCGCGCCACTGAGGTCGGCGGGAGGATGGACGTGTCAGCTCCGAAAAGCCGAGCATCGGCTCGCACCATCGCGATCCTTCCGTCCCTGCGGAGCGTCATGGAGAACCGCGTCACCGGCAGGCCGAAGGCATCGCTCGTCTTCCCTGCCCCCGACGGCGGCTCCCTCCGCAACGGCAACTGGCGACGGCGCGCCGGATGGACCGCGGCGACCCGCGAGCTCGGCCTCGAGGGCCTCACGCTCACGATCTCCGGAGGACGTTCGGCAGTCTCGCTCGCTCTGCCGGCGCCGACCTGAGATTCATCCAGCGCGCCATGGGCCATGAGTCGATCACGAGGACAGCGAGGATCTACGCCTACCTCTACGACGAGAGCTGGACGCCGTCGCCGCAGCCCTGGACACCCTCCGACGGGATCCGAAGTGAACACTCGTCTGGACCGGGTATGCCAAAAATGTGCCACAACCGGCTCCAGCAGGTCCCGCGCAGGCGCTCACAGCGCAGCCCACCATCGCCGCCCCAGAAACCGCCCCTGAGCAGCAGAAACGCCCCCGACCGAAGTCGAGGGCGTCATCTGAGCCGCTTGTCGGAATCGAACCGACGACCTATTCATTACGAGTGAATCGCTCTGGCCGACTGAGCTAAAGCGGCGGGCGCTGGGCGTGTCGTCAAGTATACGAGACGGATCGCCGGGGCACCCAATCTCCGCCCCGCAGGTAGCGGCCTGGACATTGCGGCCGGCGAAGGTCCCTGGAAACGAGGACTACCGCGCGGCGGCCTCCGGCACGATCCTGGCGAGGATTGTGAGCGGGCCCAGCACGCTCGGTCCCTTCAGGAGGCACGTGATGAGCAGGCGCGGCATGCGTGGACTCGACCGCCGGACGGGGACGACATGGTAGGCGAGCGCAGCGCTCCCCCACCGGCCATCACGGGGTATACGCCGATCCAACGCATCAGTTCAGGCGGCTACGGCGACGTCCATCTCTATGACGAGCCACGGCTCAACCGCAAGGTTGCCATCAAGGTGATCCGGGACCCGCTCGCCGACCCGCACGTGCGTCAGCGCTTCGAGACCGAGGCGCACACCATGGCCAAGCTCGAACATCCGCATGTTGTGCGGATCTATGGCACGGGGACAACAGACGCCGGACAGCCCTTCATCAGCATGATGTTCTGCCCCAACGCAACGATGGCGGAACGCTGCGTCCGCGAGCACTTGAGCGTCGATGAGGTCCTGCGCATCGGCATCGCGATGAGCGGTGCCCTGGAGAGTGCCCACCGAGCGGGCATCCTGCACCGCGACGTCAAGCCGGCGAACATCTTGACGACACCCTGGGACGAGCCGGGGCTGTCGGACTTCGGGGTGGCTGCGAATGCGGCGGCCGCGGACGACGGCGACATCGGCGTGTCGATCCCCTGGTCCCCGCCGGAGATGCTGCTCGGCCGGGCCAAGGGGTCGCCGGTCACCGATGTCTACTCTCTGGGCGCGACGGTCTGGACCTTGCTGGTCGGGCGCAGCCCGTTCGAAATCCCGCGGGGCGACAACTCCCGGATGGCACTCATCGGGCGGATCAGCAATGCGCCGGTCCCGCGGACCGGGCGCAATGACGTACCGCCCGTGCTCGAGCAGATTCTGGCCCGGTCGATGGCCAAGGATCCGGCGGCGCGCTTCCGCAGCGCCGCTGACTTCGGTCGAGCCCTACAGTCGGTGGAAATCCGGTTGCAGCGGCCAGTGAGCAATATGGTCGTGCTTGGCGCGGGCACGGCCACCGAGGCGCGCAGCTGGCCGCGCGAGGAAGCCCTGTGGCTGAGCAATGACGACGACCCGCCCGGCGCGGCGTGGCCGTCGCGGCCCTACCCCCTCGCCACCGAAACCGCCGGTGGCCTGTCCCCGTCGGGTCCCGGTGGCCAAGCGTCGAGTGGCCAGGGAGTCGGCGCAGCGGCCTTCGGCGGGCAAGCCGCCGACGGGGCGTTCGTGCCGCCGAGTGCCACCGGCTGGGCACCCGGTGTATCTGCGGGGGGCGCGCCGAATGGCAATGCGCCCTGGACCACCGGGCCGGTGGGAGCGTCGGGGCTCCCCGCGACGTCGTGGTCGCCGATACCTTCTGGGCCGACCACCGGTGGGGCGACATCGTGGTCCGCGGCGGCTTCCGGCCAGCCGGGTGGTCTCGCACCTGGCTGGTCGTCGGGCCCGGACACCTACACCGCCAACACGGTGCTGAGGTCGCCGGTTGGGGGCGCCTCGCCGTCGGTGACGACCTCGCCGCCGAAGCGTTCGGGCAATCATGAACGCTGGGTCATCGGCGGCCTGGTGGCGGCCTGCCTGGCGGTGGCGATCCCCTTGGCCTGGGTGATCGTGGGGCACAAGAAGGCACCCGACAACCCCAGCCAGGCCGGGGGCCAGATCAGCACCAGTCAGGGAGCGACGACCGGCATCGCCGGGAGCACGACGAGCGCAGCGGCCGAGAGTGGCACACCGACATCCTCTTCCTCGCATCAACCGACCAGCACCGGGACGTCGTCCGGGTCGCAGCCGAGTAGCACCCCGACTCAGAAAGCATCTCGGCCCCCGTCGCGGAGCACCACCAGTGCCCGACCCTCCCCGAGCACAAGCCGGCCGGCGTCGAGTAGTACCCCGTCGCCGACAACGGCGACCACAGCCCCACCCCCGCCCACCCCGCCGATCCCCGTCAACGCCTTGCCTCCGGCCTTGTCAGTGGGTAGCGGTTGGACCTATGCCTCGTCGCCGTCCACTGAGCCAGTGCAGATCAGCACGGTTTTCGACCATGACTGCAATCAGAAATACGTGCCGACCGGTTCGCTCTCCAATACCCTTGTCGACCCGAACGGCCGGCACACCGAGATCCGGATCTCGCGGCTACCGGCGGGGCAGTCCAGCAGCGCGATGGCCGACATGGCCGTGATCATCGCCAACTGCCACTGGACCAGGGCCGGAGATGGACAGCCGCAGAGCGCCTTCGTCACGCCGTGGGACGGGCACGACCAGGGCTACCTCATCGAGCGGACGAACACGAAGACCGCCAGTGGCGTCCCCTGGGCCTATGTACCCGGCCTGGTCATGCAGGTCGTCGGCGACTACGTGATCATGGTCGAGTCGTCCTATCCCACCGTCGAGGAGGCATTGAGCGTCGCCGAGCAGGTGTCCGACCTAGTCGCCGACAATGTTCGCGCCAACGGGTGATCAGGGGTTCCTCGGGTCGCCTGCGGGTTCAGCAGCGCGTGCCGTCGGCGGGCACGGCGTCCTTGACGTAATAGTCGTTGATCGCGTTGTCGATGCAGGTGTTGGCCCGCATATAGGCCGTATGACCGTCGCCGTCCATCGTCAGCAGGACTCCCGACTCGAGCTGGCCGGCGAGGTCGACCGCCCATTCATACGGGGTGGCGGGGTCGCGGGTGGTGCCCACGATGACGATGGGAGCGGCGCCGGGGGCGGTGATCTTCTCGCCCTTCCCCGTGGGTTTGATCGGCCAGTTGCCACACACCAGGCCCGACCAGGCCAGCAAGCGCCCAAAGACGGGGGCCGCCTGCTCGGCGGCCTTCGCCCTCTCGCGGTAGACCGCCGGGTCGGCGCTGTCGCCATTGTCGAGGCAGTTGACGGCGTTGATGACCTGCATCAAATTGCCCGAGTAGCTGCCATTGGGGCGGCGCTGGGCGTAGTCGTCGGCCATCGCCATCAACTCGGTGCCGTCGCCGGCCACCACGGCGCGCAGCGCCTCGGTCAGGGCGTCCCAGCGGCCCTGGTCGTACATCGCGGCGGCGACGCCATAGGACGCCCAGCCCTCGGTCAGCTTGGTGACGCGCGCGTCCCCGGTGACCGGGGCCGCCGTGGCGTCAAGCTTCGCGAGCAGGTCGATCAGGCCGGTCACGACGGCGTCGACGTCCTTGCCCAGGGGGCATTTGCCAGACTCGACGCAATCCTGGGCCCACGCCTTGGTGGCAACGTCGAAGCCCTTGGCCTGGCCGACCGCGAACTGCTCCGGGGTGAGATTGGGCGCGACCGCTCCGTCGAGGACGAAGCGACCCACGCGGTCGGGAAAGAGACCCGCATAGGTGGCACCAAGGAAGGTGCCATAGGACTTGCCGAGATAGGTCAGCTTGGCATCGCCTAACGCGGCCCGCAGGATGTCCATGTCCTTGGCCGCCTCGACGGTCGAGACGTGCGGCAGCAGCGGGCCGGCATTCGCCTGGCAGGCGGCGCCGAAGTCCTTGGCCAGCCGGACCGCCTCATCCTCCTCGCTGCGGTCATCGGGGGTGGGGTCCTGCCCGAGGAAGGTGTCCATCTGCGCCGGCTTCACGCACTCGATCGGGGCCGAGGCCGCAACGCCGCGCGGGTCGAAGCCGACCACGTCGTAGGCCTTTCGGACCGGGGTCCCGACGATGAAATCGGCATACTTCGCGTAATCGACGCCGCTGCCGCCCGGGCCGCCCGGGTTGACGACCAGGGAGCCGAGCGCCGTGCCGCCGCCGCGGCGCGACACCTTGAGCACGCTGAGTTGAATGGTCGCGCCCTGCGGATCGGCATAGTCGATCGGGACGGTCAGCTTCGCGCACTGTGGGCCGCCGCAGTCGGACCAGGTGAGCGTCTGCTCGTAGAACTTCGCCAGCGCCTCCTGGCCAGGCGGGACCCGGTCGCTCGTGGCCAGCGTGGGCGACGCGGTGGCGTCACGGTCGAAGGGATTGGGGATGGTGCAGCCGGTCAGGGCGAGGCCCGCGCCGGCGAGCAGAGCGACCGCGCGTCGGTCAGTGCGCCGGTATCGCGGGACGGACGCGGGGCGGTGGCGGCGCGGCACGTCCACACGTTAACTCACGGATCTGGTGCGGAGCCGAGTGCCGCAGCGCCGGCGGGCGCTTTGGTGGTCCTCAGCGGGGCAGCTGCAGCGAGATCGCCATCGCTTCGAGCGCGAGCAGCGGCGGGACGTTCGCGGCGATCCGCTCGCGCGCCAAGCCGATGGCATCCATCGCCCGCAACAGGCCTTCGCTGCCGAAGGCGCGCCCGAGTTGGCCGACGACGGCGAGATTGTCTTCATTGACCAGGCCGACCCGTCCGCCCTGCCGCTGAACGAGAGCATCGCGATAGACCGACATCAGGTCGATCAAGGTCCGGTCGACGACATCGCGCGTGAATCGCGTGCCCCGGGTTTTCTGCTCCTTCTCCAGCGTGGCGAGTTGGGAGCGGATGTGGGGCGGTTGGGTGCGCGCGGCGGGATCCGCGCCGAGCGTCTGCATCAACCGCTCGCGTTCACGGGAGTTGCGCTCGGTCAGCGCCCCCTCCTTCTCCTCCTCGGCGATGGCCATCAGGTCCGCAGCCGCAGCAACAGCATCGCCGACGCCGCCGAGTTTGGCCGGCAAGGTCACGACCTGGCGGCGGCGGATCCGGGCGCCTTCGTCGCGGGCCAGCCGACGCGCGAGGCCGACGTGGCACTGAGCGGCCCGGGCGGCATACGTGGCCATGGCGGGGTCGATGCCGTCACGCTCGACGAGCAGCCGGGCGACGGCGGCGACGGGCGGAGTGCGCAAGCGCACGTGACGCGAGCGGGAGCGCAGGGTGATCAGGACGTCCTCGACGGAGGGGGCGCAGAGCAGCCAGATCGTCCGCGCGCCGGGCTCCTCGATCGCCTTGAGCAGGCTGTTGCCGGAGTGATCGGTGAGGCGATCGGCGTCCTCGACGATGATGACCCGCCACGCACCGACCGACGGTCGGCGGGCGGCGATCTGGACCAGGTCGCGCGCGAGGTCGACCTTGATCGAGAGGCCTTCGGTGGCGACGAGGTCGACATCGGCATGGGTGCCGTCGAGGGCGGTTCGGCATTCGCGACACTCGCCGCACCCGGCGCGCGGGCAGAGGAGCGCAGCCGCGAACGCCCGGGCCGCGACCGACCGGCCGGAGCCCGGCGGGCCGGTGAAGAGCCACGCGTGAGTCATGGCGTCGGGACGCGCGACGGCCCGCTGCAGGATCTCTAGGGCGGGCTCCTGGCCGACCAACTCGCTCCAGACGCTCATCGATTCGCCGCCATCAGGCCGCGCTCGATCAGGGCCGCGACGATCCGGTCGTGGATGGCGACCGGATCGAGCGAGCCGTCCACCACGGCATACCGCTGGGGGGCGGCGGCGGCCAGCGCGAGGAAGTGGGCGCGCACGGCAGCGTGATACTCGTCGGCCTCGGACTCGAGGCGGTCGTGCACGGCGCCGCGACGGCGACGGCCTTCCTCGGCGCTGATGTCCACGATGACGGTCAGGTCAGGGAGCAGGTCGTCGACGGCCCACATCTGCAGGGTGCGCACCTCCTCGGCGCCGAGCGCGCGGCCGGCGCCTTGATAGGCGACCGCGGAGTCGGTATAGCGATCGGTCAGCACGACCTGCCCGGCGGCCAGGGCGGGACGGACGACCTCCTCGACATGCTGTGCTTTGTCGGCGGCGAAGATCAGCGCCTCGGCGCGCGCGCTCATGTGGTCGCCGTGCAGGAGCAGATCGCGCAGAGCCCGGCCGAGTTCGGTGCCCCCGGGCTGGCGGGTGACGAGGACGCTACGGCCGAGCAGGGCATACGCCGAGGCGAGCAGCCGCACCTGGGTGGACTTGCCCGCCCCGTCGCCGCCCTCGAAGGCGATGAAGATCCCGTCACTCACGGCCGCCACCCTAGTGGGGGCCGGTGACACCGCCCTGCGCCTCCTTCGGCGCGAGCAAGGCGCTGAGGGCGACAAGCGAGACCTTGCCGGTCTCGTTGCGAGGTAACGCGTCGACGACGCGGACCTCCCGGGGCAGGGCGAAGCGCGAAATGTGACCGCGCAGTGCCGCGCGCACGGCCTCCCCGTCGAGGTCGGCGCCCGGAGCGGCCACCACGAAGGCGATCAGGCGCTGGCCGAACTCCGGGTCCGACACGCCGAGGACGGCGGCTTCGGCCACGCCGTCGAGCGCGCAGAGCGCGTCCTCGACCGCGGCGGGATAGACGTTCTCGCCACCGCTGACGATCATCTGATCGACCCGGCCGTCGACGTAGTAGAGCCCGTCCACATGGCGTCCGAGGTCGCCGGTGGCGATCAGACCGTCGTGCCGGTGACTGTCTGCCCCGCCGAGGTAGCCCTCGAAGACCATCGAGTTCGCGACATAGAACTGCCCCACGTCGCCGTCGGGGACTTCGGCGAGGTCGGCATCCAGGAGCGCGACCCGAGTCGCCAGCGGCGGGGTGCCGGCCGTGTCGGGATGCGCGCGCAACTGCTCCGGGACCGCGATCGTCACCCAGGACGCCTCAGTCGAGCCGTAGAGGCTGTAGAGCACGTCTCCGAAGTCGTCCATAAAGGGCACCGGCAAGGTGGCGGGCAGCCGCGATCCGCTTGTCGCCACCACCCGCAGCGCCGGCGGCCGCGGCCCAGTGTTCGCCGACCGCCACTCGTGCAGCCGCTGGATCATCACAGGCACGGCAAACATCACCTGGCAGTCGTGCTCGACCAGATCGGCGTAGGCCGTGGCCGGCTCGAACCGCCGCCGCAGCACGATCGTCGCCTGCAGCCCGAAGCACAACTGCAGCGCCGCAAAGCCCCACGTATGGAAAATGGGTGCGCTGATCAGGACGCGATCCGCCGCGTGTAACGGAATGCGCTCGATGATCGCGACGAAGGAGTCGACGCCTCCGGGATTGCGCCGCGGGGCACCCTTGGGTGTCCCTGTCGTGCCGCTGGTCAGCACGATGACGTGGCCCCGACGCGCGGGCGGGCGCACGGCACGCCCCCGTCCGGCCGGGCCGTCACCGAGGGCCATCAGGCCAGCCAGGTCGAGGGCCGCGACCGCGGTCTCGGCGAGGAGTGGGCCGAATTCCTCGTCGTGCACCACCAGACCGATCCCGTATGCCTGCGCGGCCGCGGCCAGTTGCTCGGCGGCGAATCCGGTGTTGAGCAGGACGACGTCACCGCCCAACTGGTCGATGGCGAGCATCGCGATCACCAGGTCGCGACTATTGCGTGCCAGCACGGCGACGCGATCCCCGGGACGCACGCCGCGGGCGAGCAGCACGCGAGTGACGCGCTCGGCTTGGGCGATCAACTCGGCATACGTCAGGCGGCCGGACTCATCGACGATCGCGATGCCCGACGGGCGGCGCGCCGCCGCCCCGCGAGCCTCGCCGCTCAGGCCGAAGCCCCAGGTCGTCAGGGCCCGGACCTGACCGAGGCTGCGGTGTGGCAGCGTCGGCTGGAGCAGGCCGCGGCGCGCAAGCACGCTGACGATCTGATCGGGGCGCATGGCCCGAGCCTAGGAGGTGCGAGGCTTGCGGGTCGTCGTCGTGCGGGCAGCCGTCTTGCTCGCGGAACTCTTTGTCGTCGTGGTTTTGCGGGTGGTGGTCTTGGCCGACTTCTTGGCCGCCGCGCGCTTGCGCGGGGCCGGTCCCTTGGCCCGCTTCTCGGCCAGGAGCTCGAAGCCGCGCTCGGGCGTGATGGTCTCGGCGTCGTCATCGCGCCGCAACGTCGCATTGGTCTCGCCGTCGGTGACATAGGGTCCGAAACGCCCGTCCTTAACGGTGACCGCCTTGCCGCTGACCGGGTCGGCGCCGAGTTCGCGCAGCGGCGGCTTGGCTGCCGCCCGCCCGCGGACCTTGGGCTGGGCATAGATCGCCAGCGCCTCGTCGAGGGTCAGGGTGAACAGTTGCCCCTCGGTCTCCAGCGAGCGGGAGTCAGTGCCCATCTTCAGATAGGGCCCATAACGACCGTTCTGCGCGGTGATCGGGACGCCGGTCTCCGGGTGCTGCCCGAGCGTGCGCGGCAGGGAGAGCAACTGCAAGGCGGTGTCGAGATCGACGCTCGCCAGGTCCATATCCTTCAGCAGCGAGGCGGTGCGCGGCTTTGGCGCCGCCGTCTTGCGGGTCGTGGTCGTCGCCGGCGCCTCGGGCAGGATCTCGGTGACATAGGGCCCGAAGCGCCCGGCCTTGGCGACGATCTCGTGGCCGGTGGCCGGGTCGACCCCCAGGCTGCGGCCGTCGTCGGCGGACATCGCGAGCAGCCCGCGAGCCTTCTCCGGCGTCAGGTCGGCGGGCGCGATGTCGTCGGGGATCGAGGCGCGCTTGGGCGCGACCGCGGCGCCCTCGGTCATCTCGCCGGTCGCGGGGTCGACGCCCTCGGGGGCGACCTCCTCGACATACGGGCCGTAGCGGCCGACGCGCACGGCGAGACCGTCACCGATCTCGATGGTGGAGATGGCGCGCGCGTCGATCTCGCCGAGGTCCTCGACCAGATCGCGCAGGCCTTCGGCGGAACTCGCCTCGTCGCCGAAGTAGAAGCGGCGCAGCCACTGCACCCGGTGGGCGTCGCCGCGGGCGATGTCGTCGAGGTCGGCCTCCATCGCCGCGGTGAAGTCGTAGTCGACCAGCCGGCCGAAGTGCTCCTCCATCAGCCGGGTGACGGCGAACGCCAACCAGGAGGGCACCAGCGCGCTGCCCTGGGTGGAGACATAGCCGCGGTCCTGGATCGTCCCCAGCGTCGACGCATAGGTCGACGGGCGGCCGATCTTCTTCTGTTCCAGGGCCTTGACCAGGGTGGCTTCCGTATACCGCGGCGGCGGGACGGTCTCGTGGCCTTCGGCCTCGACGCGGGCGACGTCCAACCCATCGCCCTCGTCAAGCTGGGGCAGGCGGCGCTCTTCCTCGGCGGCGACCTTGGCCGCCTTGCGCCGGCGCGAGTCCTCCTCGTCGCGGCCTTCCTCATAGGCCGCGAGGAAGCCGCGGAAGGTGATCACCGTGCCGCTGGCACTGAACTCGGCAACGCGGCCGTCGGGCAGGGTGCCGGCGACCTTGACGGTCGCGGTCGACCCGGTGGCGTCGGCCATCTGGGAGGCGACGGTGCGCTTCCAGATCAACTCGTAGAGCGCGTATTCGGCGCCCCGCAGCTCACCGGAGACCTGCGCCGGTGTGCGGAAGACCTCGCCCGCCGGGCGGATCGCCTCGTGCGCCTCCTGGGCGCCGGCGTTACTGGAGCGGTAGTGGCGCGGTGCGTCGGGAACGTAGGCCGCGCCATACATCTCGCGCGCCTGGCTGCGGGCAGCGCTCAGCGCGGCCTGCGACAAGACCGTGGAGTCGGTGCGCATATAGGTGATGTAGCCGTTCTCGTAGAGCCGCTGCGCCACGCGCATCGACTCCTTGGCCGACATCCGCAGTTTGCGGGAGGCCTCCTGCTGCAAGGTGGAGGTGATGAAGGGCGCGGACGGCCGACGGGTGTAGGGCTTGTCCTGCACCGAGGTGACGCGCACCGGCACCTGGGCGATCGAGTCCGCGACGAGTCGAGCACCGGCCTGGTCCAGCTGCACCGCCTTGGCATGGGTGAGCACGCCACGGTCGTCGAAGTCGCGGCCGGTCGCCACCCGGTGCTCGTCCAGCGCGGTCAGGCGGGCGGTGAACTCCTCGCCGGCGGTCGTCGCGAAGTCGGCCTCGACGTCCCAGTAGGACGCCGCCCGGAAGGCCATCCGCTCACGCTCGCGCTCGACGACCATCCGGGTCGCCACGCTCTGCACGCGGCCGGCGCTCAGGCCCGCGCGGACCTTGCGCCACAGCACCGGTGAGACCTCGTAGCCATAGAGCCGGTCGAGGATGCGCCGGGTCTCCTGGGCGTCCACGAGATTGGTATCGATCTGGCGGGTGTTGGCCGCGGCGCGCTGGATGGCGTCGCGGGTGATCTCGTTGAAGACCATCCGCTTGACCGGGACCTTCGGCTCGAGCGCCTCGAACAGGTGCCAGGCGATCGCCTCCCCCTCGCGGTCCTCATCGGTGGCGAGGTAGAGCTCGTCGGCGTTCTTGAGCAGGCGCTTGAGCTCGGCGACCTTCTTCTTCTTGTCTGCGTCGACGATGTAGTAGGGCTCGAAATCGTTGTCGACGTCGACCCCGAACTTGCCGAAGGGACCCTTCTTGATCTCCGCCGGCATCTCCGAGGGCGTCGGGATGTCCCGGATGTGCCCAATCGAGGCCTCGACGTCGAACTCCGGTCCCAGATAGGCGGAGATGCTCTTGATCTTCGCCGGGGACTCCACAATGACGAGCTTGCGCCCGGCCACGCCCACCACAACCTTTCGACCCGGCCCGAAGGAGCCGGGCGCCACATATCGGGAGCACGGTATACCGAGCCCCCCGGCTCCCGTCGAACCGCACCGACCTCCCCCTACATAGTTGAATCTTAAACTTCAACTGCTATGCTGGGCCGTATGACCGATCGTGCCCCCGTCCTCTACCTCAGCCACGGCGCGCCGCCGCTTGCCGATGACGCCACTTGGAAGGCCGAACTGGCCTCGTGGTCAACGCAATTGGCCCGGCCGAAGCAGATCTTGATGGTCTCGGCCCACTGGGAGGCAGCGCCCATCGCCATCAGCGCCTCCGCGCGGAAGGTCCCGCTCCTGTATGACTTCTGGGGGTTCCCACAGAAGTACTACGAGGTGACCTACGACGCCCCCACCGCGCCCGACCTCGCAGCCGATGTCGACCGGTTGCTGGGCGGGGTGGTCCAGCGCGATGAGTCCCGCGGTCTTGATCACGGTGCTTATGTGCCGCTCGTGGAGATGTACCCCGACGCCGACATCCCGGTGCTGCAGCTCTCGATGCCGACGCTGGAGCCGCGGGCGTTGTTCGAGGTCGGTCGCGCGCTGGCACCCCTGCGCGACGCGGGGACGATGATCGTCGGCTCCGGCTTCACCACGCACAACCTGCGCTGGTTCAACCCGGGTGCGCCGGCCGACGCGCCCGCCCCCGCCGCGTCCGTCGAGTTCGACCACTGGGCGGCCGAGGCGATGGCCACCCAGGACGTCGACGCGCTTCTCGACACCGACCACCGCGCACCCGCTGCGCGGATCGCCCACCCCCGCACCGAGCACTGGGCGCCTCTCTATGTGGCGCTCGGGGCCGCCTATGCCGGCGGGTCGCTGGCCAGCACCAGCGTGGTGGACGGCTTCTGGTACGGCCTGTCTAAGCGGTCCTGGCAATTCGCGAACTGATCGAGCGCCCCGGCTCATGACGTATCACGCGTGCCGGACCGGCCTCTCTTCGAGTGAGGCAGACCACCCCGGGCCGCTGGCCGGAGCGCCTCCCCGGCGGCCCGGCCGGGCAGGCCTACCATCGCCCCCATGGGGGTCATTCGTCGATCGGCGCTCGCGGCTAAAGAAGGAAATTCTACGAATTGGAAGCTGATCGGCCGATAGCTGAAAAACGCTGGAGCAT
>NZ_DAOQZV010000067.1:0-13938 GCF_035343835.1 Nostocoides sp.
GCCCGAAGTCGCTCACGGTGTTCGTCATGCGAGCAATCCGTCCATCGAGACCGTCGAGAACCGCAGCGATGCCGATCATCTTCGCGGCGATCTCGAAGTGAGCCGCCGCACCCCCCGCGCCGGACACGGCACCCCCCGCGGCCGGCGACGCCCCCACCCCGACGGGCACCTTCGCGGCCTTGCGCACTCCCGCGATGTCGTCGTCGACCGCCGTGAAGAACTCGCCGGCCATCTTCTTGGTGACACCCGTGAGCATGCGCTGCCCGACCCCGCCGATCATCCCGCCGACGATGGCGTCGGCGTCATAGGTCAGATCGGTCCCGCCGGACGCGGACGGCGCCAGGCGCACGGCAACATCCGCCGCGATGGTGCCCGGCCCACCGGCTCCTTGGGCCTTCATCATGAACGAACCGGGCTCGACCTTGTCCGAGATCGCGACCGTGCCGTCATACGTCCCCTTAACAGCGGCGACACCTGCGGTCACCCGCATGGCATAGGCGTCCGGCCCGGTCTCGGTGAGGCTCTCGCACCCCGGCAGGACGCGGGCGAGCACGGCCGGGTCCATGAAGGCCGCCCACACCTTGTCGACGGGCGCGTTGAAGGTGTGCGCACCGGAAATCTTCATGTCTGCTCCTTTGCTAGCCAGCGGTCGCGCGACGACGCAACGAGGGCAGCTCGCCCCGCTCGTGGCGTTGCCGCAACTCCCACAGTTCGACGGGGGAAATGGGCATTGCGGTGATGGGGAAGCCCTCGGCGTCCTCGATGGCGGACGCGATCACAGCGGTTACCGGAATGCACCCGGCTTCGCCGGCGCCCTTGATGCCCAAGGGATTCAGCGGTGACGGCGTTTCTAGGTGATCGGCCTCGACGTGCGGCACCTCGGTGGCATAGGGAATGAGGAAGTCCATGAAGCTCGCGTTGAGCAACTGCCCCGACTCGTCGTAGACCATGCGCTCGTAGAGCGCGCCACCGACGCCCTGGGCCACGCCGCCGTGAACCTGGCCCTCGACGATCATCGGGTTGACCATGGTGCCGCAGTCGTGGATGACGCAGTAGCGCAGGATGCGGATCTCGGCGGTCACCGGATCGGTTTCGACGATCGCTGCATGCATGCCGTTGGCGAAGGTCGCCTGCGTCGGGCTGTAGAAGTCCTTGCCCTCTAAGCCCGGCTCTTCGTCGTCGGCGACCGGCGGCTTGTCGGGGTCGAAGGTCCCGGCGAACTGGGTCGCCGCCTTGGCGGCCTCGTCGAAGGCATAGCGCAACGGGTTGGACAGCACCGCGGTGGTGCCGATCGGCATCCGTGCATCGGGCATGCCCTTGACGGAGATGATGCCGTCGACGATCTCCAGATCCTCCTCGGCTGCCTCGAGGGCATCGGCCGCTATCTTGATCGCCTTGGCGCGCACGGCGCGGGCCGCCAACGCGATCGCATTGCCGGACATCACGGCGGCCCGAGACGCGAAAGTGCCTACGGCATAAGGCATTCGACGCGTGTCGCCAGTCGTGACATAAACCGACTCCAGGGGCACACCGAGCTCATCGGCGACGATCTGGGCAAAGGCCGTCTGATGGCCCTGGCCCTGCGTCGTCAGGCCCGTCGCGACGTTGACTCGCCCGCTGGTCTCGATGACGATGTGCGCGCCTTCATAAGGCCCGACGCCGGTGCCCTCGACATAGCAGCCGATGCCGAGCCCGACCCTGCGCCCTTCGGCCTCGGCCTGCGCCCGATAGCCCGCGAAGTCGTCCCAGCCGACGAGCGCCTTGAGCTTGGCGAGCGAAGCGGGGAAGTCGCCGCTGTCGTATTTGAGCGGCCGGCCATCCTGAAACATCAACCCGTGGTCGTAGGGCATCTCCTCGGGGAGGATGAAGTTGCGGCTGCGCACCTCGGCCCGATCCAGCCCCAACTCGTCGGCGATGGCGTCCATGGTCCGCTCCATCGCGAAGCAGCCCTGCGGCCGGCCCGCGCCCCGATAAGGCGTCACGAGAACGGTATTGGTGTAGAGCGACCAGAACTCGACGCGATAGGTGCCGGGTTTGTAGGGCCCGAGCAGCTGGGTCGAGGTGATGATCGGGACGATGATCCCGTAGGGCGTGTAGGCCCCGTTGTCGTGCCAGAACTTCACGTCGAGCGCAAGGATCCGGCCCTCGTCGTCGAAGCCGACCTCGACCTCCTGCAACTGTCCGCGCTCGTGCGCCGAGGAGATGAAGTGCTCGCGGCGATCTTCGGTCCACTTCACCGGATGCCCGAGAAGCCTTGCGGCCCAAGGGATCAGAACTTCCTCGGGCCAGGGGTGCATGATCTTGACGCCGAAGCCGCCTCCCACGTCTGGCGCGATGCAGTCGACCTTGGCCAGGGGCAAGCCCAAGCGCGCAGCCACGGCCGCACGCACGCCGGTCGATGTCTGGGTCGAGGACCAGATGGTCAGGTGCTCGGCGTCACTGTCCCAGACGGCATACACGCCCTTGCCTTCCATCGGCGTGCAGGCGCTGCGTTCGATGGACAGATCCAGCTTCAGCCGGCGCGGGGCACCACCCATTGCCGCATCGACGTCGCCGACCTCCTGGACCATATGGGCCGAGACATTCCCGGGTGCGTCGACATGCACGAGATCCGTTGCTGCGCGGGCATTTTCGAGACCGACGACCGCGGGCAGGAAGTCGTAGTCCACGCGGATTCGGGCCACCGCATCCTCGGCGGTGTAGCGATCCTCGGCGACGACGAGGACGATCGCCTCCCCGACGTGGTTGACGGTGTCCTTGGCGAGGGCATAGCCGGTGCGCGGCGCCGTCAGCGCGGGGTGCGGGATCAGCAGCGGCAGGCACTCCCCCACCTGACCCTCGAGATCTTCGTGCGTCCAGATGCCGATCAGGCCTGGGGTGTCGAGGGCGTCGCTGACGTCGATATCGGTGATCCGCGCGTGCGCGTGCGGACTGCGGACGAAGGCCGCTTCATAGGCCGTATGCCCGAGATCGTCCAGATAGCGTCCGCCCCCGGTCACCAGGCGCGGATCCTCACGGCGCTGCACCGGCGCACCGAAGAGTTTGGTGGTCATCGCTGCTCCCCCGCTCGCCGCTTCATGACCTCCGCGGCGCGCAGGACCGACGTGACGATGTTCTGATATCCGGTGCACCGGCACAGATTCCCCGACACCGCCTCGCGCGCTTCCTCCTCGCTGGGGGTGGGGTTCTCGGCGAGGTAGGCCGTGATTGTCGTGATGAAACCCGGTGTGCAGAAACCACATTGGAGACCGTGGCATTCCGTGAAGGCTTGCTGGACAGGTCCCATCGCGTCGATCGTGCCGCAGCCCTCCACCGTCGTCAGGTCGTGCCCGATGGCCTGCACGGCGAACATCAGACAGGAGCGCACCGGCCGGCCGTCGAGAAGCACTGTGCACGCGCCGCAAACGCCATGCTCACAGCCGACATGCGTGCCGGTCAGCCGCAGGTCGTGGCGCAGGAAATCCGAGAGCAGCCGGCGCGCGGGCACCGAGGCGCTGCAGCCGACGCCGTTGACGGTGACCTGCACCGGGATGAGCACGTCGGCGCCATAGGTCGTCTCGGTCATCGGGCCATCACCTCGGCAACGAGCCGGCGAGTCAGTTCGCCGGCGAGCATGCGCCGGTAGTCGGCGCTCGCGTGGATATCGGACTCGGGCTGCACGTGCGCGCGCACCGCACCGATCAGATCGTCGGCGCGGCCGGCCAGGTCGGCCGGGGTCGCCCCGGCCAGCACGCCCGTGAGGTCCAGGACATCGGGAATGTCGGTGACCGAGACGTATGCCGCTCGCGCCCGCCTGATCGCGCCCTCCTCACACGTGAGCGCAACTCCCACGCCGGCGAGTGCGTAATCCCCACGGCGTCGGGCCGACTCGGTGAAACCCGTGCGGGTGCCACTCGGGAAGCGGCCGAAGCGGACCGCGACAACGACCTCGTCGGCCCCAATGGCGATCTCCAACGGGCCCGCGAAGAAGTCATGCGCGGAGATCTCTCGCGCGCCCGCCGGGCCCTGCACCTCGACGATGGCATCGGTCAGCACAGCGATCGACGGCATCTCGCCGGCGGCGTCCGCATGGGCGATCGAGCCCACGGTCGTGCCGCGGTTGCGGATCGCGGGGTGCGCCACGTTGAGGAGAGCCTGCCGCAGGAGGGGAAGTGCGGCATACGCCTCGTCGGAGCGCTCGACGTCGCGGTGGCGGACGGTCGCACCGACGCGTACGGCATCCTCGGTGACGGTGACGGTATCGAGGCCGGCGACCTGGTTAATGTCGATGAGGTGGGCCGGGGCGGCCAGGCGCATGGAGAGCATCGGGATAAGGCTCTGGCCACCCGCGAGCACCTTGCCGTCGTGACCGACCTCGCCGAGCACGGCCACGGCCTCATCGAGGCTTCGCGGGGCGTGATACGCGAAGGGTGCGGGCTTCATCGCTTGATCCTGCCGTCGAATCTGGTCAAGGGGAAGGGGGAAGCACGCGGCCCCGAGGGACACGCCCTCGGGGCCGCGAACGATCGATCGGATCAGTGCTGCGGACGGCGACCGTAGAAGTCCTCCGGATTGTCGTCTTGCAGCAGGTCATCGACACCGTCGCTGTCGCCATAGGTGTAGTCACCGACAGCGATCATGGCCCCGTCGGCCCGGCTGCGCAGTTCCGCCGGCGCCAGCGCCTTGGCCAGGTGATACGCGCCCACGGCGACGATGGTGCCGAGCGCGATGCCACCCAGGCTGAAGTTGTCGGTGAACGTCATCTGGACGTTGCCGACACCGATGATGATGCCGGCGGCGACCGGAACCAGGTTGATCGGGTTGCCGAAGTCGACGCCGTTCTCCTTCCAGATCTTCGCGCCGAGCAGTCCGATCATGCCGTAGAGGACGACGGTGATACCGCCGAGCACCCCGCCCGGGATGGAGAAAACGAGCGCGCCGAACTTCGGGGAGAAGCCGAACAGGATCGCGACGAAGGCGGCGACCCAGTAGGCAGCCGTGGAGTAGACGCGGGTGGCGGCCATGACGCCGATGTTCTCGGCATACGTCGTGGTCGGCGAGCCACCGACGAAGGAGGCGAGGGTGGTGCCGACGCCGTCACCGGCGATAGCGCGTCCCATCATCGGATCGAGGTCCTTGCCGGTCATCTCGGCGACGGCCTTGACGTGCCCGGTGTTCTCCGCGATCAGCGCGATAACGGCGGGCAGGACGAGCAGGATCGCCGCCATGGAGAAGCTCGGCATGTGCCAGCCGGCCACCTCCATGCCATCCGCCCCGGTCGTCGTCTTGGGGGGCAGGCCCAACCAGGACGCCGAGCCCACTCCCGAGGTGTTCCACCGCACGTGCTCGGTCGCTTCGGTTGCCCCACCGAGGACCGACGTGATCGGGCCGGCGGTCTTGTCCAGGATCCACGAAAGAGCGGTGCCGAAGATCAGCGCGAGGAAGACCGAGATGCGGCCGATGAAGCCCTTGAAGGCGACGGCGACGACGATGGTGAAGAGCATCGTGAGCAGCGCGACCCACTGATCCTGCGGCCAATAGATGCCGGCAACCACCGGCGCGAGGTTGAAGCCGATGAGCATGACGACCGCGCCGGTCACGACCGGCGGTAGCACTCGGTGCAGGACACCGGACCCGAGGAAGTGAATGGCAACGCCGACAAGAGCCAGCACGATGCCGGCGATCATGATGGCGCCAGTGACGCGTGCCGAGGTGGCACCTTCTTGCGCGCGGATCGCGGCGACGGCGCCGACGAAGGATGCCGACGTCCCGAGATAGGAGGGGACCTTTCCGTCGACGATGAGCAAGAAGATGATCGTCGCAATGCCGCTCATCATGATTGCCAGCTGCGGGTTCAGCCCCATGACCAGAGGGAAGACAAAGGTCGCGCCGAACATGGCGACGACATGCTGAGCGCCCAGACCGACGGTCTTGGCCCAGCTGAGGCGCTCGTCGGGAGCGACGACATCATCGGGGCCGGTCAGGCTCCCGTCACCATGCAACTTCCAACCAAAGGCGGCCATCGGCAACTCCCACTTCTTTCGGCGTCCTTGAGACGCGTCTCACACCCACCACCAGGGTTGTTGGAACGCTAGTGCGCGCGCGGCGGCACTGAACCGAGCAGTAACTGACATGGGACGTATGCCCACGTTGGCAGGACTTGCCCGCGTGTCCGCCCCCCGTGATCTCGCCGAAACGCTCAGGTATGGGGCGCCGACCTGCGGCTTTGCGCCAATCCGCGCATCTCAAGCACCTTGAGGGCGAGAGCCAGCGTCAGCCGCAGTTGTGGGTCGGTCGTGAAGGGGCCAAGGATGCGCTCGAGCTTGGCGATGCGATAGCGCAGCGTGTTGTAGTGGAAGAAGAGCAAGCGCGACGCCTCGGCGACATTGAGATTGGTGTCGATGAGCACGGCGAGGGTCAGGCGCAGGTCGGCGTTCTCCGGGCTGTCGTGGGTGGCCAGCTCGCCGAGGGCATCGGTGACGAACTGGCGCAGTTCTTCGGAATCCGGGACCAGGGACAGCAGCCGGTAGATCCCCAACTCGTCGAAGTGCGCGATCGCGCCGGCGCCGTGTTTCTGGCGGCCGACGGCGGCAGCCCGCAAGGCCTCGGCATACGCCATCGGGAGGGACTCGATCGCCGTGATCGGGCGGGAGACGCCGGTGGAGAAGGTGCGGCGGCCACCGCCGCCGTCGCCGCGGACGATGCGGGCGAGGTCGGTGACGATCGCCATGATCTTCTCGGTCGCCATCTCTGGCGGCAGCGGCAGCAGCGCCACGATCTCCTGACTGAAACCCATCACCGGAGCCCGGCGATCCCGTGCCCCCACCGCGCGGATCCAGGCGCGGGCGAAGCGCTGCTGAAGGGCGCGGACCTCCTCGGAGTCGCGGTGCGTGAAGGTGTCGTTCTCATCGGTCTCCGCGACCACGACGACCATCCGGTCGGTCAGCGTCCAACCGAGGCTGTCCGCGTGGGCGATGGCCTCGGCCGTGCTGCCCGCACGTCCGGCCAGAGCGTCGCGAAGGAATTCAGCGCGGTACTTGCTCTCGACGGCGGTCACGGCCTGCTCGCGGGCAATGGCAAGGGCGGCCACGGTCGCCGATCGCTCCAGAAGATGAATATCGTTGCGCGACAGGGCCCGATCCTTGGCGAAGGCGACGATGCGGCCCTCCACGCCGCTGCCGCCGATGATCCGGACGGTCGCCCGACGCACCCAATCGGCGTCGCCGGACCGCTCGCCGACCATCTCGTGCTCGACGAGGAACCGGCCGGTGGGGTCGAAGGCGGAGGTGGCTGCCGCCTCCTCGATGGCCGCTGAGTCGCCGGCCTGGGCGATCACCCGGCCGTCGGTTGTCGTGATCATGACGACGGTCTCCATGAGGGCGGCGAGCGCCTCGCACAGGTCGGCCAAGGAGCCGCCGGCCACCACGATGGAGAGCAGCGACCGGTGGACTTCGTCCTCACGACGCAAGGCAGCGATCAGCTGCCCGGCGAGGGCGCGCAGCTCGGGCTCGGCGAGGGTGTCCGGGATCTGGGGCGGCAGTTCACCGGGCGTCATGGTGGTTCCGAGAAGGTCGAGCCCCGAGCCGGTCCGATCGTTGGCAACATTCACCATTGGCCGATCGTAGACGGCAGATGTTTCAGGAGATAGCCACCTTCGTTGGCAAGATTCTCCATCCGAGTTGCCGCCGAGTCCCCGCTAGCGTCGGGGAATGCTGCTCGCCGCCCGCTCGCCGCTCGCGCCCTCGTGCGGGGTCGGCTCCGGCCGCGGCGAGAAGTCGTGGCGGGTGCTGGGGGCCTTCCCGACGGCCCTGTATGCCGGTCATCCCGAGCACGGCGTGCTGGCCGTCGTCACCTCTGACGGGTTGGCCTTGCCGACCGCGTGGCGGCTGCCCGTGGCGTCTTCGCAGGTGCGGTGGGGTGTAGGTGCTGGCGATCCCCTCCAGGTGGGCGTGTCAGAGATCCGGCTCCCGCACAACACGATTCGCGCCGTGCGCACGTGGCGACCCGCCCGGGTGCATCCCTGCGGCGCTCGCGCCCGTGGGTCGGGGGTGATGCGGGACGACTGGATCGAGGATCGGATCGGACGTGGCCCGGGGCTGACACCTGAGGGCGATGACGAGATCTGCGGCGCCCTCCTGGTCGCGTACGCCGCCGGCGATCCGCACCTGAGTGACGTCGCCCACGGCCTGCTTCACCGCACCACAGCCCTGTCCGCGTCCCTGGTCGCGGCGGCGATCGACGGCTACGCCGTCCCCGAACTCGTGACCTATGCCGATGCCGCCCTCCGCGGCCGGCCCACCAACGGGCTGCGTGCGCAGGTCTCGCGCATCGGGCATACGTCCGGCTCAGCGCTTTTACGCGGCGTTGACCACGCCATCGCCAACCTGACCATCGCCAACCTCACCAAGGAGCGCCTCAGTGCCTGAATTCGTCGATGTCCGCGGGGGCGCCTACTACGACTCCGTGACGCTGATGCACGTCTCGAAGCTGATCGCGACCACACCCGGCATCAGCGCCGCCCAGGTCGCGATGGGCACCGACCTCAATCTCGAGGTGCTCGCCGGCATGGGCTTCAGCCTGCCGGACGGGATCGGCGTGAACGACGTCGTCGTCGCGCTGCGCGGTGCGGCGTCGGAGGCCGTCGACGCGGGCCTCGCCGCGGTGGATCAGGCCCTGGCCGAGTTGAAGGCCAACTCCCGCAACACATCCGGCTTCGGCTCGGCGCCCGAGCCGGTGACCCTCGGCGGCGCGATCGCCGCCGGTGACGCGTCGCTGGCGCTGATCTCGGTGCCCGGCGAGCACGCCGCCGCCGAGGCGATGGACGCCATCGACGCCGGCGTCAGCGTGATGCTGTTCAGTGACAATGTCGCGGTCGCCGACGAGGTCGCGCTCAAGGATGCGGCCACGGCGCGCGGGGTGCTGGTCATGGGGCCGGACTGCGGCACGGCCGTGGTCAGCGGGGTGGCTCTGGGCTTTGCGAACGTGGTCGCGGCCGGCTCGGTCGGGCTCGTCGCCGCGTCGGGAACAGGCGCCCAGCAGGTGATGTGTCTGCTCGACGCAGCCGGCGTGGGGGTCAGTCACGTGCTGGGCGTCGGCGGTCGCGATCTGTCGGCCCCCGTCGGTGGACGCGCAACACGGCAGGCGCTCGCGATGCTCGCGGCCGACGAGGGGACGACCTCGATCATCGTCGTCTCGAAGCCGCCTGCGCCCGAGGTGCTCGCCGCACTCGAGACGTATGCCGTTGGGATGGGCAAGCCGGTGCACTGGGCGATCCTGGGGGCCGGCCGGCCGGACCTGACCGCGTCCGTCGAGTCGGCGCTCGCGGCTGCCGGCGCGAATCTGCCTGAGGCGTGGCCGCATTGGGGCGACGCACGTGGATCGGGTGCCGTGGGCGGGCCCACGGGCGAGGCACCTGCGGGAGCTTCGCCGGCGGCGGGACACGGCGCGCGCCTGCGCGGGCTCTTCTGCGGAGGCACGCTCGCCGACGAAGCGATGATAATCGCCGGCTCAACGCTCGGCGCGATCCGCTCGAATATCCCGCTCGCGCCCGAACTTGCCCTGGGCGACGACCTGGCCGCCGAGAGTGGGCATGTGGTCATCGACTTCGGCGACGACGGCCTGACGCGCGGGCGCGCGCACCCGATGATCGACCCGTCCCTGCGCGCCGAGCGGATCCGCGCTGAAGGCCAGGATCCGACGTGCGGTGTGCTCCTGCTCGATCTGGTGCTCGGCTATGGCTCGCATCCCGATCCGGCCGGTGATCTCGCCTTGGCGATCCGGTCTGCCCGGGCGAGCGCTGCGCTCGCGGGTCGGGAGTTGCCGGTGGTGGTGGCGCTCGTGGGCACGCAGGGCGACCCGCAGGGCCTGGAGGCCTGTGCCACGGCGCTCGTTGCCGCGGGAGCCAGGGTGTACCTCTCGAATGCCGAAGCCGCGCGCGCGGCCGTTTCCCTACTCGGCGTTGCCGTAGCGGAGGTGACGACATCCGTTGCCACGGAAGGCGACCCGACTACGGAAGGCGAGCCAGCCGCGGATGGCGGGCCACGGCATACGGGCAATCCGGCGGGGTTGCCCGCCGAGCCGGTCGTCGCGACGGTCGGCGTGGGCCTGTTCAGCGAGGCGCTCGTCGCCCAGGCGGTGCGGGTGATCGAGACGCGCTGGCAGCCGCCGCTGGCCGGCGCGAACCCGGCAGACATCCGCAGCGTCCTGCTCGACTCGCGACGCGAGGCGGCCAACCAGCTGGCGTTCGAGCGGATGACCGCCGCCGGCGCCGACCTGGTGGACGTGCGCCCGGCGGCCGAGGCCTTGGGCCTGGAGCGCGGGACCTTCCTGCACGCCGGTCCGCCGCTGGAGTGGGAGCGAGCCAGCGGACCGATGAGGGGTGCGCTGATCGGCGCGATGATCTTCGAGGGCATGGCCGCGACACCGGAGGAAGCCGAGGCGAAACTCGCTGCGGGAGAAGGCATCACGTTCGAGCCTTGCCACCATCGCGATGCGGTGGGCCCGATGGCCGGTGTGATCAGCCCGACCATGTGGGTCTACGAGTTGCACGACCCGGTGCACGACAACCGGTCCTGGTGCTCGCTCAACGAAGGACTGGGCAAGGTGCTGCGCTATGGCGCCTACGGCCCGGAGGTCATCGACCGGCTGCACTGGATGAACTCGGTCCTCGGGCCGTTGTTGCAGCAGGCGGCGCGCAAGGCCGAGCGGATCGACATCAAGGCGATCATCGCCCAAATGCTGCAGATGGGCGACGAGGGCCACAACCGTAACCGCGCCGGCTCGCTGATGTTGCTCCGCGAGTTGCTTCCGCACCTGATCACGGCCGACGGTTCGCCAACGGATATCGCTGAGGCCGTGCGCTTTTCGGGCGCAAACGAGCACTTCTTCCTCAATCTCGGTATGCCCGCGTGCAAGCTCGCGACGCTCGCCGCGCACGGCATCCCGGGCTCGAGCATCGTGACGACGATGGCGCGCAATGGCACCGACTTCGGCATCCGCGTGTCCGGCACCGGCGAGCAGTGGTTCACCGGGCCGGCCAACACGCCGGAGGGTCTTTTCCTCGGGTCCTACGGCCCGGAGGACGCGAATCCCGACATCGGAGACTCTGCCATCACCGAGACCGCCGGCATCGGCGGCGTGGCCATGGCGGCGGCTCCGGCCATCGTGAAATTCGTCGGTGGGGACGTGCCCTTCGCGCTGCAAGCGACGCAGAAGATGTACGCGATCACTCAAGGCGAGCACGCGAGCTACCAAATCCCGATCCTCGAATTCCGCGGCACCCCAACGGGGATCGACGTCACGAAGGTCGTGCGCACCGGCATCCTGCCGCAGATCAACACCGGCATGGCCGGCCGGGTCGCCGGCACCGGCCAGGTCGGCGCCGGCCTGGTTAACCCGCCCGAGCAGTGCTTCACGCTCGCCCTGGACGCACTCGCTCGACTCGCTTCCTAGCCGTGCCAGAGGTGTGCGAGCCTCGCAAGCGGCAGCTGCGTAGTGCCCCCGAGACGATTCGAACGTCCGACACCCGCTTTAGGAGAGCGGTGCTCTATCCCCTGAGCTACGAGGGCGGGGGCCGGCGGACCGGCCAGTGAAGTCTAGGCGAGCCTCACAGCAGCGCGTAGGCACGATCGAGCAGCTCGCGCAGGGGGGCGCCGGCATACGCGCCGGCCAGGTGCATCCGGATCGCGGCGCGCACCGCCCCGAGCGCGGCGTGGGCCTCCACCGCGACGGCGAACTCCTCGTCCGCGGACAAGGCGCCCGCGGACGCGACACGCGTCCGCTCGACGAGAGCATCGACGAGCACGCGGTCGGCGCGGGCATACACCCCGAGGAAGCGCAGCCCGATGGCCGGCTCGCTCAAGGTCAGCTCCCGGCGCATGGCCCAGCTCTCCGGGTCGCGCTCGAGGGCGGCCATGCGGATCAGGGCGATGGCGTGCACGATCTCGCGCACCGACTCCCCCGCCGGCCGGGCCGCCACCAAGGTGGCCAGCGCGTCGAGATCGCTCGCCCCGCTGCCGATGATCGCATCATCCTTGGTCGGGAAGTAGTTGAAGAAGGTTCGCGGCGAGACGCCCGCACGCTCGGCGATCGCGTCCACGGTCAGCGCATCCACCCCGCCCTCGTGGGCCAACTCCAGTGCCGCCCGATGGATGGCGGCCCGCGTCTCGCGCTTCTTACGTTCGCGCAGACCGCATTCCGCATCCTCGACCCCGGCGGGAGGAGCGACGACAGCGACAGCGGTGGCGGACGACATACGGCCATCATAGTGCAGCGACTGCAAACTTGCAGACTCTGCACATTTTCTTTATCCTGGTCAGGATGAGCCGCCCAGCCAGCCCCGCCCACGCCTCCAACGGCGAGTTCCATCTCGACGCGGCCGGCCGGCGCATCTTCATCGGGCTGATGCTCGGGATGTTCGTCGCGTCGATCAGCCAGACGATCGTCGGCCCCGCGATGCCGCGCATCGTCGCCGAACTCGGCGGCATGGATCACTACTCATGGGTCGCCACCGCCGCGATGCTCGTCTCCGCGATCGTGGTGCCGATCGTCGGCAAGTTCTCCGATCTCTACGGCCGGCGGGGCTTCTATCTCGCCGGGCTCGCGGTCTTCATGATCGGCTCGCTCGTCTGCGGGCTCGCGCCCAACTTCTGGACCCTCGTCGCCGGCCGCGCCATTCAGGGCCTCGGTATGGGCACGGTGATGCCCTTGGCGCAGACCATCATCGGCGACATAATTCCCCCGCGGCACCGCGGCAAATACCAAGGTGTCATGGGCGCCGTCTTCGGCGTGACCTCGGTCGCCGGCCCGCTCGCGGGCGGCTGGATCACCGACAACCTCGGCTGGCGCTGGCTCTTCTGGACGTCGATTCCCTTCGGCATCGCGGCGACCAGCGTGGTCTTCCGCTTCCTCCACCTCCCCCACCAACGCCGGGACGCCCGAGTGGACGTCGCCGGCATCGCCACCCTCACGCCCGGCCTGGTCGCGGTGCTGCTCGCCACCTCCTGGGGCGGCACCACATATGCCTGGAGTTCCAGCGTGATCCTCGGCCTGTATGCCGCCGGCGCCCTCCTGCTGGCCGCCTTCGTCTACGCCGAATCCCGTGCCGCCGAGCCGATCCTGCCGCTGCGGCTCTTCCGCAACTCGATCGTCGCGCTCGCCAATATCGCGGCCTTCGGGGTGGCGATGGTGATGTTCGGCGCGATCATCTATATCCCCGTCTTCGCCCAGGGCGTCGTCGGCGTCAATGCCACGAACTCCGGCCTGATCCTGCTGCCGCTCATGCTCGGCCTGATCGTCTGCGGCATCCTCGCCGGCCAGCTGATCACCCGCACCGGCCGCTACAAGGAGATCATGCTCGCCGGCGTCGCGCTGATGGCCGCCGGCGTATGGCTGCTCACCCGCCTGACGCACACCGCCACCTCCGGCGAGCTCACCACCGCGATGATCGTCCTCGGCGTGGGCCTCGGTCTGTGCCTGCAGCAGTACACCCTGCTGGTCCAAAATGCTTCTGCCCGTGGCGATCTCGGCGTCGCAACGGCATCCACGCAGTTCTTCCGCAATGTCGGTTCGACGGTCGGCATCGCGATCTTCGGCACCGTGATGACCACCGGGCTGCAGGCCGCGATCCTCGATCACCTGCCGGCGTCGGCCGCCGCGAAGCCGGCGGCTTCCGGTCAGCAGATCGGCGTCGGTTCGGTGCTCGACCCGGCCGCGATGAGCACGCTCAACCCGGCGGTGGCCGATGCCGTGCGCCAGGGTTTGGCCGAGCGGCTGCACGACGTCTTCCTCCTGGGCCTGCCTATCCTCGCGCTCGTCTTCGTCGCCACCGCGCTGATTAAGTCGGTCCCGCTGCGCTCCACGAACCACGCCCCGGCGGCCGAAGAGGCCGGGCACGAAATCCTGGACGGGCTCGCCTCGTCGACGACCGGCCAGGACTCCTCGGCGGCGGAGGGACCCGCC
>NZ_DAOQZV010000068.1:0-13897 GCF_035343835.1 Nostocoides sp.
GAGGACGAGAGTGCCCGGGGCGAGGTCGGCGAGCTCGGCGCGGACGGCCCGCCGACAGGCCATCGACGCCGGTTCGCCGCCCATCTCTCTGGTGTCCGCTCGATACTTCGGTGCCGGCGAGTCAGCCGTGGACCCGGCGGACCCAGGCCGCGGGGTCGTGGATCTCGGCGGGCTTGGGCAAGGTTTCGGGCGAGGACCAGACCGCGTTGAAACCATCGACGCCGACCTCGTCGGTGACGCCGCGCACGAAGCCCGCGCCGTCCTTGTACTGGGCCATCTTGGCCTCCAGCCCGAGCAGTCGGCGCAGCAGGCGGTCGGCGGCGCCGACGCCCTTGCGGCGCTCGGTGAACTTGCCGCGGATCTCGGCCACGGTCGGGATGACCTTGGGGCCGACGTCGTCCATCACGACATCGGCGTGGCCCTCGAGCAGGCTCATGATCGCCGTGACCTCGGCGATCTTGGCGCGCTGCTCCGGGGTCGCGAACAGATCGGCCAGGCCGCCGCCCCCGCTGCCGAGGGCGTCGGGCAGCCGTCCGACGACCTCCCGCAGCCGGGCCGCGAGTTCGCTCGGGGTCGGGGTCATATCGCCGGCGAGGCTGGTCGCACGCTCGATCAGGTGCGCCCGCAGCCACGGGACGGCGGTGAACTGCACGCGGTGGGTCTCCTCGTGCATGCAGACCCACGCCCGGAAGTCCGCGGCATCGACCTGCAGTTCGCGCTGCACGGCAACGAGGTTCGGCGCGACGAGCAGGAGGCGGGGCGTGCCCTGGGGGGCCAGGTCGTACTGCCCGAGGATCTTGTTCGCCATGAACGCGAGCAGGGCGCCGGCCTCGGCGCCGGTGATCTTGCTGCCCACGCTCATGCCGGCCCCGGTGGCCGGGAGACGCCGGTCGGCCGCGACCTTCTCGAAGACCGGGCTCATCAGGGCGGCCATCGAGTCGAGGTTGAGCGCGATCCACGTGGGCCGGTCGACGACGAGTGCGGGCGGGGCCTGGCCGGGCGCGTGCATCCGTGAGGTCTCGGCGACGGGCTCCTGCGCGCGCGCAGCGGCGGCCCGGATGGCCGCAACGATCTCCTGGGCTTCAGCCGGGCTGACCTCGGGGCCGGCCGGGGTCAACCGGCGCCCGGTTGCCTTGGCGAACTCCCAGTCGACGAAGGCCGGGGCCTGAGCCGATCCCCCGGCGCCACCCAGGCCCTGATCATTGGGATCAGCCGAGGAGGCGAGGGCGTCCCGCGGGGGCGTGGCACTCGGCCCCCCCTGCGGCTCAGGGGGCAGGTCCGAGGGGTCGTGGGTCACGGGCGCGGCCGTCCTTTCGGGCGTTAGCCGCACCCACAGGCCGTGAGCGCGGCGACGAACCGGTCCAACGCCGCCCGGGCCGCCAACGTTCCCATGCTCGGCGGGACCTGGTCGGCCACGATGACAAAGATCAATTGCCGGTCGTCCGCATCGACCGTAGTGCCCAGGAGCCCGGAAATGCCGGTCAGCGTGCCGGTCTTGGCCCGCGCCAGTCCGGCCGCCTGCGACGCGGGTTCGGTGCGGAAGCGGTCATAGAGAGTGCCGTCCAGACCGGCAACGGGCAGCCGGCCCAGGGCATCGTCGAGCCCGGGCAGGCCGCCGACCACGGCCTTCGCGGTGACAGCCGAGAGCAGAGCGACCGTGCTGTGCTGCCCCCGAGCCAGCCCGGACGTGTCGGTGAGGGTGGTCCCCGTCAGGTCGAAGCCCAGCGTGCGCAGTTGCGCGGTGACGAACGCGGCATTCCCGCTGAAGCTGCCGTCCTCACCGGCCTGCACGGCCGCCTGGCGGGCGAGGTTCTCGGTCAGCGCGTTGTCGCTCTCGTCGAGCGCTTCGGCGAGCACATCGCGATAGGGAGCCGATTCGACCGCGCCGAGTTCGGCGGCGGCCGCCGGAACCGGTGTCGCCCGAAGCTTCGGCGTATCGCTCACCGTGACCTCGACCTCGGACCCGGCCTTCGCCAGGGCGGCGCGCACCATGTCGGCGAACGCCGCGAGCACTGCGCCAGCCGGATCGCTCGGCGACGGTTTGCCCGGCTTGGGCCGCTGGTCGGCGAAGCCGAGCATTGCGACGCTCTGGGTGTAGCCGGCCGCGACGTCGGCGGGGTTCCAGCCGGTGGGGTAGGCGGGGGTGTCGGGGTAGCCGGGGCCCGCGGCATACGTGTTGTCGAGGCGAAGCCTCCAGGAGCGGGCTCCGGACCTCGCGATCCGGGCGGTGACCTGGGCGGCCAGGTCGCCCAGTCCCGCGTGGCCGGCGGTGACCTCGGGATCGCCCGCGCCCCGAGCCAGCAGAGTGTCGCCCCCCGCGACGAGTACCAACTCCCCTGGCTCGGGCGAGACCACCTTGGTGGTCATCACCTGCGTCGGATCGAGCACCTGGGTCACGGCCGCCGCGGTTAGAATCTTCTGGGTCGAGGCGACCACGCGCGCGGTGGCGGTGTCGCGGGCATACAGCTCGGTGCCGGTGACGGCATCGCGGACACTGACGCCGACGGACGGACCGAGCGCAGGGTCGGCCAGCGCCGTCTTCAGACGCTCGGCGAGCTTAGCGGCCCTCGGCTCCGGCGCGTCCGGCGGCGGCTCGGACAGCACGGTTGCCGCACCGGCGGTCGGGAGAGGGACGAACGTCGGGCTCGGCCCGCCCGACGCGGGGGGCGCGGGCAGCGGCGTGACGGTCGTGCGCGTCAGGATGCCGGGGGCCACGTCATAGATGTCGGCGGCGGCATACCCGCCCACCAGTGCGAGACTGGCGAGGGTCATAGCGAGACGCTTGCCCACGCGCGAACCCCCTTGCGCAAAAACGCGACTCGTGCGGAAGACTGTGCCCGTCGAGATTAGGTCATCGAACGCGAAGGAGCCGGAACGTGGAGTTCGACGTCACCGTGGAAATCCCCAAGGGTGCCCGCAACAAGTACGAAGTGGACCACGAGACCGGCCGCATCCGGCTGGACCGCCTGCTGTTCACGTCCATGGCCTACCCGGCCGACTACGGCTATGTCGAGGACTCGCTCGGTGAGGACGGCGACCCCCTGGACGCGCTGGTGCTACTGGACGAGCCGACCTGGCCCGGTTGCCTGGTCCGCGCCCGGCCGATCGGGATGTTCCGGATGAAGGACGAGGCCGGCGGCGACGACAAGCTCCTGTGCGTCCCCGCGGGTGACCCCCGCAAAAACCACATCCGCGATCTGGAGGACGTCAGCAAGTTCGACATCCTCGAGATCCAGCACTTCTTCGAGACCTATAAGGACCTCGAGCCCGGCAAGTCCGTCGAGGGCGCTCACTGGACCGGTCGAGAGGAGGCCGAGCAGACGGTCAACGAGGCCCTCGCCCGCGCGCAGGCCGCCGGTATGACGACCGCCCGCTGGCGGATGCCGACCCACGAGTCCCGCTCGCAGGCTGCGCCCGCCGGACCGTCTCAAGCGCAGTCGGCCGGGCAGATCAAGGAGCCGGCAACGAAGGACAAGCCGCTCAGCGACTCACGCTGACCCACACGCTGCCGCGGCGGGTCGCGCACGGGCTGATGTCTAGACATCGCCTAGGCGCGGCCCGCCTTTCGCTTGCCCTGTCCGAGCCCACCCCGCCGCTGGGCATGCGTTCGTCCGCCCCCTACGCTGGCCGCCATGATCGCCGTTGATCGCGCCCGCCTCGCCGGCCTCCTCGCCGCGGAGCAGGGCACGTATGCCGCCGCCAACCCCCGCTCGCGCGCGCTCTACGAGGAGGCGACCAACCTTTTCGGGCACGTGCCGATGACCTGGATGAATATGTGGTCCGGCGGCTTCCCGCTCTATCTCGATCACGCGCGCGGCGCGCGCATCACCGACGTGGACGGGCATACGTATGCCGATTTCGCCCTCGGCGACACCGGCGCCATGGCCGGCCACTCCCCCGAGCCCACCCTCAAGGCCGTCGCCGGCCGGGCCGGCGATCTTGGTGGCCTGACGACGATGCTGCCCACTGCCGACGCCCAGTGGGTCGGCGCGGAGTTGACCGCCCGCTTCGGTATGCCGCTGTGGAGCTTCACGCTCTCGGCCACCGATGCCAACCGCTGGGCGATTCGGCTGGCGCGCTTGGCCACCGGACGGCCCAAGGTGCTGGTCTTCGGCTACAGCTATCACGGGTCGGTCGACGAGGCCTTTGCGCTCGCCGGCCCTGACGGAACCACCATCTCGCGCCCGGGCAATGTCGCCCCGCCGGTCCCGGTCGGACTGACCACCCGGGCCGCCGTCTGGAACGACCTCGCCTCGGTCGAGACCGCACTCGCGCATGGCGATGTCGCGGCCATCCTCACCGAGCCGGCGCTGACCAATATCGGCATCGTGCTGCCTGAGCCCGGGTTCATGGAGGGCCTGCGCACGCTGGCAACGCGGTATGGCGCGCTGCTGATGATCGACGAGACGCACACCTTCTCGACGGGCTGGGGTGGAGCGACGCGCGCCTGGGGGCTGGAGCCGGACATCTTCGTGATCGGCAAGTCGATCGGTGGCGGAATCCCTTGCGGCACCTACGGACTCAGCGAGGCGGTCGCGGCGGCGGTGACGCGGCATACGGACGCAGGTGACGCCGACATCGTCGACGTCGGCGGGGTCGGCGGCACGCTCGCCGGCAATGCGCTCTCGCTCGCGGCGATGCGGGCAACCCTCGGTGAGGTGCTCACCCCGGAAGCCTTCGAGGGGATGATCGACCTCGCGACAGTCTTCACCGCGGGGGTGCAGGCCGCCATCGACGAGTTCGAGCTGCCCTGGTCGATCGCGCAACTCGGCGCCCGCGCCGAATACCGCTTCACCTCCCCCGCCCCGCGCACCGGCGAGGAGTCGGCGGCGGCGGCCGACGACGAACTCGACGCCTATATGCACTTGGCGATGTGCAACCGCGGCATCCTGATGACGCCCTTCCACAATATGGCGCTGATGTGCCCCGACACTGACCCGGCCGACGTCGAGCGCCACACCGAGGTCTTCCGCGAGGTCGTCGCCGCCCTCCGCGCTTAGTCACCGCCCTCCGCGCTTAAGGGAGTCAGGCGGCGCGCCGGACAGGTCGAGGGGGCGACGTCGTCCCGAAGCCCCTGCCGGCCAGCCGAAGACTCGCCTATATGGAAGCGGACGGTCGCGGCGTGATGGCCTACCGACCGATGCGCCTGGCGCAATTGTCGGGTCATCTTGCCGAAGCGCCGGACGATGCGCTGAGGTGGCGGCTGGTAGCGGAGTTTCTCCAGGAGTTTGCGTGGGAGCCGGTGGGCGACCGCCTCGCCCTGTTGGCCGATCCACCGCAGCCGACCGGAGATGAGCGTTGGGACGCTTTCTTGGCGTCGCTGGCTGACTATCTCGCGGCGCGGGACGGGGCTGGTCGGCCGAACTGGGTGGGCTTCCGGCCGCTACGACGTTTCTGGTTCCCCTTCAACACTCCAGCCGCACGGGCCGATGGGACCGTGCACGCTGCCGCTACCTTCCGGAGTCGCGGAATTTTCATCGCCCCGTAAGAACTGAGCGTGGCATGAGGGCACCGCTGCTGGATCGGGCCGCTCTGGAACTCGCCTTTGGCGCTCTCGGAGACCGCCTCGTCCGGAGAGGACTCGCTGCGGACGTCTACGTCATCAGGGGCGCCGCCAGGGCGATGGCCTATGACGCGCGCGGGGCCACGCGCGATGTCGATGCGGTGTTCGAACCGCATGGCGCGGTCTTGGACGAGGCCCACCACAGGTATACCGACGAGCACCGACAGCCCCTCTCGACGGCGGTCTCATCGGCCCGGGCCGCAACACCGACGCCCGGTCCCTGGACGCGCTTTGGAGGCGATCGCCCATCGTGGGTTGCGCGCGAGCCGGCTTCCCGAAAGCCGGATCACCGCGTGAGTCCCCCAGGGGTGTCGCATAGGGTCGCGGGCCATGACCACTCTCAGCGAGACCCTGCTGACCGCAGAACGCCGCCCGCAGACCGTCGACGCGCTCGTCGGCGTCGTCGAGGCCGAGGTCGGGAGCAAGTCCGGCATCAGCGGTGCGGCGATCAAAACGGCATACAAAGCGGCACGCAAGATCGACGACCGCATCGTGCGGCGGGCGATCGCGGGGATGCTGCCTGACTTCCTCGACCGCCTCGAGCCCTTCTGGGCGACCCGCGGCGACCAGCCTTTCGGGGCTCAGCTCGCGGCGCAGAGTGACGCCGCGGCCGAGGCGCTGCTCTCGGTCACTGACGCGCGCGCGGCCAACCCCAAGCACGCGGCCGTCGCCAAGGTCTACGGCATGCTGCGCGGCAAGGCCAAAGAACACGTTGTCGCCGCCCTCCCGCGCCTGGGCAGCACCCTCGAGCAACAGATGGCCTGACCGGCCCGAAGCCGGCTGCACAGGGGCCAGGGTGGTCGACCAACCAGAGTCGACCACGACTATCCTCTGGCCGTTGACGTCAGCGTTCAGGAAGCCAAGACCCACCTGTCCCGCCTGCTTCGGCGAGTCGAGGCCGGCGAGACCATCGTCATCCGGCGCGGGTCGATCCTTGTGGCCGTGCTGGCGCCCGCGCCCCCGATTACCGCCGAACGGCGGATCTGGGGTGACCTGCCGGGGTCGATCGAGCCGGACTTCGATGACCTTCCTGACGACTTCTCGGCCTACACCGCATGAGGTATCTGCTCGATACGAACGTCGTCGTTTGGCTTCTCCTGGGGCGTTGCGAGGCGGTTCCCGAACACGTGCGCCGCGCCCTGAGCGACCCGGCCAATGACATCCTCGTCAGCGCGGCGTCGGTATGGGAAATCGCGATCAAACGCTCCTTGGGAAAGCTCGAGATCGCCGACCATTGGCGAGCGACGCTCAACCTGCTTGATCTGACCCCGGTACCGGTCACCGCGGACCACACTGGCGGTGTCGCCGGCCTGCCGTGGGTCCCATCGCGACCCTTTCGATCGCTTGCTCATCGCGCAGGCGCGAGCCGAGCAGGCGACGCTGGTGACCGCTGACCGGACCATCCCCGCCCACGACGTGCTCACCTTCTGGGCGACCGATCGACGATTCGCTTCGCGCGGCCCAGGCACTAAGTTGCGGGGATGGGGTGGCTGCAGCAGTGGTGGCACGACGAGATCATCGACGGGCCGAAGGGACCGCTCCTGCTGGTCTTCGTTGCCTTCGTCGTGACCTTCCTCGCCACCCGCGGCACACCCGGCTGATCCGCGCCGGCAAGGGGCCTTTCCGCAATCTCAGCTGTGGTGGCGTGCACCTGCATCACTCGACGCCCGGCACGATCCTGCTCGTCGCCGGCGCCTTTGGCGCGGTGGCCGCCAACCCCCGAGCGCCGCTCAACTACCTCGGGGCAGCGCTCGTCGGAGTCGGCGCCTCACGCGTGCTCGACGAGGTCGCCATGATCTTCCACCTCCAGGATGTCTACTGGACCCAGGAAGGCCAGCTGTCCGTCTACGTCGTCACGCTCGCCACCGCGTGCCTCGGGCTGGCATCGTCGGGGTCACGCCGGACACCTCACCTTCTCCTCCGGCGCGGCGACGGTGCGCGGCGGCGTGGTGGTGGCGCTTGCCGTCCATCTCGCCCTGGTCTGTATGACTGCGTTGAAGGGGAAGTACCCCACCACCCTGTTGGGCATCTTCCTCAGTCCGCTCGCGTGGGTCGCTGCCGTCCGGCTGGCCCGGCCGCGCTCCCCCTGGGGCCGCCGCTTCTACTCCGCACAAGGAAGCCCGGGCGGCCGAGCGCGCGACGACGTTCGATGAGCGGTGGGGGCCCCTGCACCAATGGTGGGCCGACTTCATCGGCGGCACGCCCTCGCAGCCCAACCCGACTCCGGCCGGCCAGCCGGCCACGTCGCCGCGTCCCTGACGGGCTCTACCCGCGGGCGTCGAACTCCTTGCGGATCTCCGACAGGTCCAGCGCGTGCGCATCGAGAGCGCGGTCCTCGTCCGAGACCGGCACCCAGGTCGGGGTCGGCAGCGCCCGCCGATTGGCGTTGATGCGCACGAAAACCGTCCGGCAGTATGTCGTTTCGGCGAGCGCGTCGGCGCCTGCGGCCGGGTCACCGGAGCGGACGTGGACGCCGATGTGCATCGCATGCGGTCCGGTGTGCATGAGGCGGGCTTCGACCTCGACCAGGTGCCCGATTCGCAGCGGCCGATAGAAGCGCACCCCGCCGGTGAAGATCGCGACATTGCTCGGGTCGCCCGCCCATTGGGTGGCGAGCACATGTGCGGCCTCGTCGATCCACCGCATGACGATGCCCCCGTGCACCTTGCCGCCCCAATTGACATCGGTGGGCGCGGCCAGGAAGCGCAGCGTCACCCGCGGCGCCGTCCCCTTCTCGGAGTAGGTCTGCCCCTGCATGGCCTCCTCTACCAGGGTCCGCAACTCGGCCCGCCGCGCCGCCCACTGTTGCTGCAACTCCTCCCCCAACGAACGCGGGACGAAGGTCGGCACCGGAGTCGGCCGCCCGTCCCCGTCGACCGCGACGAAGACCATCAGGCAACGCGTCGCCTCGACCAACTCGCCGGTGCGCGGCGGCCCGGAACTGACCGTGACGATCACGTCCATACTCGATCGGCCGGTCCGCACGACCTCCGCGGTCGCCTCGACGAGGTCGCCCACCTCGACCGGACGCGTGAACCGCACATTGCCGACGTATGCCGTGACGCAGTACGCCCCGCTCCACCCCGCCGCGGCGGCGAAGCCGGCCTTGTCGATCCACTCGAGCACCCGGCCCGCCGACACGGAGCCGGAGTGCCCGGCATCGGTCGGGGCCGCGAGGAAGCGCAAGGTGACGCGCGAGGTGGGGATCCGATCGCTCATACGTCCTCCGTGGGCTCGGGGGTGTGGGTCACGACGCTAGCGTCCCGGCTTCGCCGCGAAGGCGATCGACCTGGTCGGGGGTCCCGAAGACAATGAGCGTCGCCCCCGCTTCGAGGACCATCTCCCCTGCCGGGGTGGGGACGAATTCGCCTTTGCGCGGCTTGCGGACGGCGAGCAGGGTGGCGCCGCACAGGCCGGGCACGTCGACGCCGGCCACCGTGCGCCCGACCAGCGGGGACCGGTTGCCCAGCCGTACGCCCTCGATCCGGTGCTCGATGTCGTCGTCGTGCATCACCTCGTCGAGGAACTCCGCGACATCGGCATAGAGCGCGAAGCTCGCCATCCGCCGGCCGCCGATCAGCTGCGGGTTGACGGCGCGCGTGGCGCCGGCGAGGACCAGTTTGGCCTTGCTGTCGATGGTCCGGGCGCGGCTGATGATCACCAGATCGGGGCGGAGCGCACGGGCCGAGAGCGTGGCATACGTGGTGGCAGCGTCGGTGTCGAGCGCACAGATCAAGGCACGCGCCCGGTCGATGCCGGCGGCGCGCAGCACATCATCGGACGATGCGTCTCCGACCACGAAAGGCACCTCGACGCCGGCCAGCCGTTCGGCGTCACTGTCGATCACGACGACCTGATGGCCGAGGTCGAGAAGATTCGCGGTCGACGCGCGCCCGACGCGGCCATACCCGCAGACGATGAGGTGATCGCGCAACTGCTCGATCGACGTGTCCATCTTGCGCCTCCAGAGATATTCGCGCAGGTGCCCCTCGGTGACGGCTTCGACGAGGACCCCGAGGTTATAGAGCACCGTCCCGACGCCGATGACGATCAGGATGATCGTGAAGATCTCGGCGGCCGCGGTGCGCTCATAGACCTCCGAATAGCCAACAGTGGCCACCGTGAAGACGGTCTGGTAGAGCGCCTCGATGACGCTGAGCCCGAGCAGCATGTAGCCGACGGTGCCGAAGACGGTGACCGCGACCAGCCCGGCGAGCGCGACGGCAACTCGGCGTAACGCCGCCGCACCCTGGGGGACGCCGGAGAGCAGGGATCGGCGCCGATAGCTCTCGGACGGCCGCGTCACGGGCACATGATGTCACCCGGCCGGCACGCCGGAAATGCCCGGTCGATCCGGACCGCTACCAGGTCAAGACAGTCGGCGCGGGCAGGCCCGCGAACGCACGGTCGGCAGTAACGAGGACCGCGCCCTCGTGAATGGCCTGCGCGGCTAAGAGGCGGTCGAAGGGATCGCGATGGGCCCAACTCATCGAGCCGGCCGTCATCGCGTGCCGCGAAGTGACCGCGAGCTCATCGGCCCCGAGGTCAGCGATCCGACGATCCCAACTGGCCACGAGTCCGACATCTTCCAGCTTGCCCAACCGTGTCTTGGTGGCGATCTCCAGGGCCGAAATGGCCGAGGCGAACAGGGGATTGCGCCGATCCGCCAGCTGATCGCGGATCGTCGTCGGCACGCGCGAGGGCTCGCCCAAGATCCACAGCAGGACATGCGTGTCGAGCAAATAGCTCACTCCCAAGCGGACAGTTCCTCCTCCGACAGGGGCGCGTCGAAGTCCGCCGGAACCAGGAAGTTCATCATCCCGAAGCGGCGCTTGGCCACCGGCTCGACGGGCACCAGCCGGGCCACCGGTCGATCTGCACGAGAAATGGTGACCTCGGCCCCCGCCTCGACATCGTGCAGGATGCGCGAGAGCTGCGTCTTCGCCGCTTGAACGGTGTAGGTCTCCATGCGTCCAGTATGGCTGGTCAAGCTGGCCTGGTCAAGTCGATCAACCACGACATGGCGGGAGCCATCACCTCGTCACGCTAGCCGCGACTCGGGTTTGTCGTGCAGTAGGTACTGCGGGGCGCACCTTCTGCACGACAAGCGCGCGGCTCAGACCACAGTCAGCGGCAGCAGGGTCTTGCCGGTCGGGCCGGTCTGGATGTGCGTGCCCAGTTGCGGGCAGACGCCGCAGTCGAAGCATGGGGTCCAGCGGCAGTCGTCCTGTTCGACCTCGTCCAGCGCGTCCTGCCAGTCGGCCCACAGCCACTCCTTGTCCAGCCCGGAGTCGATGTGGTCCCAGGGCAAGACTTCGAGCTCGCCGCGCTCGCGGGTGGTGTACCAGTCGACATCCACGCCGTATGCCGGCAGCTCGGCCGCCGCGGCGGCCAGCCACGCGTCATACGAGAAGTACTCGCGCCAGCCGTCGAAACGGCCGCCCTCGCGCCAAACGTGTTCGATGACCCGCCCGACACGTCGGTCGCCGCGCGAGAGCAGGCCCTCGATGATGCCCGGCTTGCCGTCGTGATAGCGGAAGCCGATCGCGCTGGCATACCGCCGGTCGCCGCGGATGGCGTCGCGCAGCTTGGCCAGCCGGGCGTCGGTGGCGTCCGAGCCAAGCTGACCGGCCCACTGGAAGGGCGTGTGCGCCTTGGGCACGAAGCCGCCGATCGAGACGGTGCATCGGATGTCTCGCCGGCCGCTGACCTGGCGGCCGGTGTCGATGACCTTCTTGGCGAGGTCGGCGATCTGCAGGACATCGTCGTCGGTCTCGGTCGGCAGCCCACACATGAAGTAGAGCTTGACCTGCCGCCAGCCTGCCCCGTATGCCGCGGCGACGGTGTCGATGAGGTCCTGCTCGCTGACCATCTTGTTGATGACGCGGCGCAGTCGCTCGCTACCGCCCTCGGGGGCGAAGGTCAGCCCGGAGCGCCGCCCGTTGCGCGTCAACTCGTTGGCGAGGTCGATATTGAAGGCATCCACGCGCGTGCTGGGGAGGGACAGACCGACTTGCTGCCCCTCATACCGATCGGCGAGGCCCTTGGTGATGCCGGCGATCTCGGAGTGGTCGGCGCTGGAGAGGGACAAGAGCCCGACTTCCTCGAAACCCGTTGCAGCAAGCCCGCGTTCGACCATCTCGCCGACGCCGGTGATGGAGCGCTCGCGGACCGGGCGGGTGATCATGCCGGCCTGGCAGAAGCGGCAACCCCGCGTGCACCCGCGGAAGATCTCGACGCTCATCCGCTCATGGACGGCCTCGGCGAGCGGGACGAGTGGCTGCTTGGGATACGGCCACTCGTCGAGATCCATGACGGTGTTCTTGGCGACGCGCCATGGCACACCCGACTCGGTGGGCACGACGCGGTGGATGCGGCCGTCGCGCAGATAGCTCACGTCGTAGAAGCTCGGCACATAGACATTGCCCGTATGCGCGAGCCGGCGCAGCAATTCGCGGCGGCCACCGGGGCGACCCTCGGCCTTGAACGCGGCGATGACCTCGGTGACCTGGAGTACCGCCTGTTCGCCATCGCCGACGATCGCGGCGTCGATGAAGTCCGCGATCGGCTCGGGGTTGAAGGCGGCGTGGCCCCCGACGATGACGATCGGATGCTCGTTGGTGCGGTCCTGCGCGTGGAGCGGGATCCCGGCAAGGTCGAGGGCGTTGAGAAAGTTGGTGTAGCCCAACTCGGTGGAGAAGGAGATGCCGAAGACGTCGAACTCGCGCACGGCGCGGTGGCCATCGACGGTGACCTGCGGGACGCTCGCGGACCGCATGAGGGCCTCCATGTCCGGCCACACGGCATACGTGCGCTCCGCGAGGGCGTCGGGGCGCTCATTGATCACTTCGTAGAGGATCATGACGCCCTGGTTGGGCAGCCCGATCTCATAGGCGTCGGGATACATCAGCGCCCAGCGCGTCGTCAGCTCTCTCCCTTGAGCGTCGTGGCCGCCGCAGTCCCAATCCTTGACGGTGGAGTTGAGTTCACCGCCGACATACTGGATCGGCTTGCTCACGCGCTCCAGGAGCGGCTCGAGGTCGTCGAAGCGGGACTGTCCGGGCATCGGACCAGGATAAGCGGCACTTGTCTGGAGGACCGACACACCGAGGCTCGCGCGTCGTGTTCCTGCAGGCGGGCGCTGAGAAGTCTCAGGTCCTCGGCAACCAGTCCGGTGATCCAGTTGCGCAGCTTGATTCGGAGCACCTGGGTCACGACAGGGGAGAGATCCCGACGGAAAACACCGAGTCCACGCTCGACCTGGCCAGCCGACAGGAAGAACTCGGGGTCGGCTCGGGGATCCTTTGCGTAGCCAAGCTCCACTCGCCGATGAACTTCCGAATCCGGCGTGCGTGGTTTCCCGACGTTCTGCTCAGTCACAACATAGCCAATCGCACCGACGTCGAGTGGATCGTAACCAGCGGGGAGGCCCATCCCGCCGGTGACACCCTGCGTCGGCGCCAGCTGAGCCGACGCGTCCAATTCAGACCACACGTCGGCAAGGAGCGCCCGATAGACACCGGCCAATTTGTGGGCCCGATCGAGAATCATCATTCGTGTCCGCAGGTCCAAGGCAACCTCCGCGCCAAGGGACGATCTAGGGCTATTCCAAACTGGACCGAACCATCTCTATCGTGTCGATGGTCCGACCCGCGATAAACGACACGAATCGTTGGGATGATCCCGAGTCGGCCGCCCCCAAGGCGTCGAGGTAGAGGCCGCGCTGGTCGGCAAAGATCACCAGGGGCACGCCGGGCTCGCGATAGAGGTAGATGGACGCCAAGGCCCTGGCGACGCGCCCGTTGCCGTCGGCGAAGGGGTGGATCCGCACGAACGCGTGATGAACATAGGCGGCCTGGACCGCTGGCGAGGCTCCGGCGAAGTCGTCGGTGCCGATCTCCCCCAAGAGCCGTGACATCTCCGCAGGCGTATCGCTCGGCGGCGCATAGTGGAACAGCCGGCCGGTCTCGGCGTTGGTGGGGTTGTTGGGTTGGGTCTTATAGACGCCCTTGGGCATTGGGTGCGTCTGCGGGCCGAGAACGGTGAACACCGTGAACGTCGTTTGCGACCGCAGCAGACGCTCGTGGAGCTGACGGATCCACGACTGACTCAGCGGCTCACGGCCCGTCACCAGGTCCAAAACCACGTCGTAGCCAGCGAGTGCGTCTTCGATCGCTCGCGCAACCTCGATCCCGTGCAAAGACAGCGCCGCTTTCCACGTCGCCGTCTGCTCGGCGATCGGTCGTGTGAACCCGCGCGTCGTCGCGTACAGCCCTCCAACGCGCCGGTGTCGACGGCTGCGTACCGCGTGGCCACGGTCACGGCTGCGCTTAG
>NZ_DAOQZV010000069.1:0-13757 GCF_035343835.1 Nostocoides sp.
TGCTCGTCGGTGGTCGGCTGTGCAGAGTCCAGGATGGTCATATCGCTCCCCATGTTCCCGTATGCCGTTCGCCCCTCCCCCGAGACCACGCCGGACGGCCAGGGAATTCCCGAAAAGTCGCGCGTTAGGGTGGACAACCCGGCACGGGGCGCACGCGTCTGGTGGGGCATGACGAGCATTCCGATTGCCGCGACCGCCGGGTCACGGCCAATCATCAGCCACTGGGAGGGCACGCGCGTGGCTGCGCTCGACTTCGATACCTTCTACCGCGAGACCTCGCCGCGCGTGGTGCACCTCGTCTATGCGACGACGGGCAATCTCACGCTCGCCCAGGACTGCGCTCAGGAGGCGTATGCCCGCGCCTGGCAGCGCTGGAGCACGGTCAGCCAGGCAGACGACCCGCTGTCGTGGGTGCGCACCGTCGCGCGCCGGCTCGCCATCAGCCAGTGGCGCAAGGACACCAACCGCACCGAGGCCCAGCGCCGGCTGACCGCCGTTCCGGACCCACCGGCCGTCATCAGCGACGACCGGCGCTTGGTCGTGGATGCTCTGCAAAGACTCTCGCCCCAGCACCGCGAGGTGCTCGCCCTGCACTACCTCCTCGATATGAGCATCGAGGCCATCGCCGAGGATCTCGGCGCGCCCATCGGGACCGTCAAGGCGCGCCTGCATCACGGCCGCGCGGCGTTGGCTACGGCCTTGCGCGAGAAGGAAGCCGGCCATGCCTGACCCGAACGATCACGAGATGTGGACGCCCGAGGACGACGACCTGGTCCGCCGCGCGCTGTTCTCGCTGCGCGAGGATGTCGACCACCTGCCCCTCGCCCCTGTCGAAACGGTCAAGAGCCGCGGGGGCCGGCGCCGCCGAAGCACCTGGATTACGGGTGCCGCTGGGCTGGCTGCCGCTGCAGTTGTCGTCGGCGCGGTGGCGTTGTCCGGCGTGCTGACCGCCAAGCCCGATGTCACCGCGCCGGCTACCCGCAGCCACGTGACGACCACTGCCACAACGACTCGCCCCACGCCGACGTCCGCCGATGACTGGCACGCCACGGCGGACTGGGCAACGCTGCTGGCCAAGCCAGGAATCCTGCCGACCGGGGCCGAATGGGCAGCAACCCTCGGCGTGGACGGCGTGACCGCGGTCGAAGGCATGCTGCCGACCGATCTTCTCTGCCTGATGACTCCCGGCGCCGCGACGGCCGTGTCCTCGCAGGACGTCGTGATCCCGGGCAAGCCGGACACCCTCGGTGTCCAGGTGACGTGGATCTATCCCACCGACAAGCAGGCTCAGGACGCCGCCAACGCCATGCGCGAGAAGGCCGACAACTGCACGACACCCAAACCGGAGGCCATCACCTCGGTCTCCTCCGATCGCTACTCCGAGCATTCGATGCTGTGGCGGTTCAGCGACAGCGACCGTAACTCGGGTTGGCTCACCGTCACCGACCGGGGCCGCCAGATCACCTATGTCGAGTTCTGGGGGCAGAAGGACGGCACGTCGATGCTGACCCTTGATAAGTTCGCCTGGATCACCAACCGGGTCGAAAACCGCCTCGAGCGGTATGGCGAGAGCTCAAGCGCCGGCCCGGTCATCACCGGACCGGATACCCTGACCCCGGCGGCGAGCCTGTTCATCGACCCCACGGACTTCGCCTCGACGGTCTTCACCGGCGGCGCGCAGACCGAGTCCGGCGCTGGGGAGTTCGACGGCTCCTCTGCGGTCGTGCCGTGCGACTCCGACACCAGCGGGCAGGGCGAGTTCGGGCTGTTGAAGGTCAAGCTCGCGGGCAAGGACGCGAGCTATTTCGCGACCGAGCGGCTGCGGGCCTTCACCGACCCGGCCGCAACCGACACGGCCGCAACCGACCTGGGCGCCGCGCTGGCGGCCTGCACCAAGGATGTCGGCGGCAACCCGGTGCACGTGACGGCCGGACCGGCGCAGGGGACCTATGCGATGACGACTGACCTGGGCGCCGGAACGACCTTCACCCAGTTCGTCGCCATTCAGGTGAGCACGGACGGCAGCCACCTCGCCACCCTCGTCGTCAGTCCGCAGAACAAGGTCGATCAGGCCGAGGCCTTCGCCGAGTTGATCCGGCTCCGCGGCCTCGCCGCCGATCGCTGACGCCCTCGGCGGTTATCCACACCTTCGCACGTATGCCGCGCGCCCACCCGGGCGCGCGGCATACGCTCGCGTCGGCGTCACCATCTCGGTGAGGCTCGGCGAGCGGGGGTGACGCGTGCATACGCCGGTCGTGGTTGCCCTCGTCGCGGGGTTGCTCGGGCTCGGCGCCGGCGTCGTCCTCCGGGCGCGACTGGCCGCCGGTCACCACCGCTATCCGGACGACCCACCGGCGCACCGGCACGCGTGGGTCGTCCCGGGCACCGGAATCGCTTGCAGCGCAGTTGCCTACGGATTGGCCGATTGGGCTTGGCCCGTGCTCGTCACCGCAGCCGTGGCAGCAGCGATCGGGGTGCTTCTCGCCGCCATCGACCTCGAGGTCCACCGACTGCCCCGGGTCATCACCTGGCCGTGCTACCCAGTCCTGGCTGTGCTGCTGACGATCTGCTCGTGGGCGGCGCGTGACTGGCCGGCGCTGGGCCGCGCAGCGCTGGGCGGGCTCGCCGCCTGGGCCGTCTACTACCTTCTGCACCGGCTCGCCGGCCGGCGCAGCCTGGGCCGCGGCGATGTCACCCTCGCGGGGCTGATCGGGATGTTGCTCGGGTGGTTCGGCTGGACTCCCCTCGGGCTGGCCAGCTATCTGGCCTTCCTGCTCGCCGGCGTCGTGGCGGGCGCCCTGCTCCTGCTGCGCCGGGTCGGGCGCAAGGACCGGATCGCCTTCGGCCCGGCGATGATCGCCGCCGCGCTGATCGTCCTAGCGCTGCAATAGCCACCCACGACGGCAATGGGCGGCTGGGTGTGCGTCGACGCGCACAACCAGCCGCCCCCGGCGGGTGGTTCCGACGCCGATCAGATCGGCGCGGATTGCTGTGACGCGATCTCGGCCATGATGCCGCGCATCAACTCGGCGGTCTCCGACGGCGTCTTGCCGACCTTGACACCGGCGGCCTCGAGGGCTTCCTTTTTCGCCTGCGCGGTGCCCGAAGAGCCGGAGACGATGGCGCCGGCGTGGCCCATGGTCTTGCCCTCGGGCGCGGTGAAGCCCGCGACATAGCCGACGACCGGCTTGGTGACATTGGCGGCGATGAAGGCGGCCGCCCGCTCCTCGGCGTCGCCGCCGATCTCGCCGATCATCACGATCGCATCGGTCTCGGAGTCCTCCTGGAAGGCCGCGAGGCAGTCGATGTGCGTAGTGCCGATGATTGGGTCACCGCCGATGCCGACCGCGGTCGAGAAGCCGAAGTCGCGCAATTCGAACATCATCTGATAGGTCAAGGTGCCGGACTTGGACACCAGGCCGATGCGTCCCGGACCGGAGATGTCGGCGGGGATGATGCCGGCGTTGGATTTCCCGGGGCTGATCAAGCCGGGGCAGTTCGGGCCGATGATGCGGGTGCCGCGCCCGATGCTGTAGTTGTAGAACTCCGCGGTGTCCTTGACCGCGACGCCCTCGGTGATGACGACCGCCAGCGGTATGCCTGCGTCGATCGCCTCGATGACCGCGGCCTTGGTGAAGGCCGCGGGCACGAAGATCACCGACACATTCGCCCCGGTCGCCGCCATCGCCTCGGCTACGGTGCCGAAGACGGGGACCGTCACATCGCCGGGGAAACCGACCTGCTCCCCCGCCTTGCGCGGGTTGACCCCACCGACGATCTGGGTGCCCGAGGCGAGCATCCGCGTGGTGTGCTTCATGCCCTCCGAGCCGGTCATGCCCTGGACGATGACCTTGGAGAACTCGTCGAGAAAGATTGCCATTGCTTCGTCTGCCGTCCTTTGTCGCTTCGGGGTCAGTGGGCCGTGGCCGCGAGTTCGGCGACGCGGCGAGCCGCACCGTCCATCGTGTCGACACGCTCGAGCTTCGGCAGCGCCGCGTCGTCGAGGATCTGCCGACCTAGCTCGGCGTTGTTGCCGTCCAGGCGCACCACCAGCGGCTTGGGTTCCTTACCGTGACCGGCGAGGATCCCGTATGCCTGCACGATCCCCTCCGCGACCGCGTCGCAGGCCGTGATCCCCCCGAAGACGTTGACGAAGACCGCTTTGACCTGGGCGTCCTCGAAGATGACGTCGAGTCCGTTAGCCATCACGTCGGCGTTGGCTCCACCGCCGATGTCGAGGAAGTTCGCCGGCGCGGGGTGGCCGCCGTCGGGAAGGGTGAACTCCTCGCCGGCATACGCCACGACGTCGAGCGTGGACATCACCAGGCCGGCGCCATTGCCGATGATGCCGACGTCACCGTCGAGCTTGACGTAGTTGAGGCCGCGCTCGATGGCCAAAACTTCCAGCGGGTCGGTCTTGGAGTGATCGACAAACGCCTGGTGATCGGGGTGCCGGAAATCGGAGTTCTCATCGATAGAGACTTTGCCGTCCAGGGCGATGATGTCTCCTGCTGCGGTCTTGACCAGTGGGTTGACCTCCACCAGGGTCGCGTCCTCGTCGCGGTAGACCTCCCACAGGCGCTCGAGCACCGGAGCGACCTTGGCGCCTGTCTCGGCGTCGAAGCCGGCCGCCTCGACGATCTCGGCGGCCTTGGCGGCGTCGATGCCGATATTGGGGTCGACAGCGACCTTGGCGAGGGCCTCCGGGCGCTCGACCGCAAGGGTCTCGATGTCCATGCCGCCCTCGACGCTGCACATGGCGAGGTAGGTGCGGTTGGCCCGGTCGAGCAGGATGGAGAAGTAGTACTCTTCGGCGATCTGGGCGCCCTGGGCGATCATCACCCGCTTGACGGTGTGGCCCTTGATGTCCATCCCGAGGATGTGCTCGGCATACGTTTGCGCCTCGTCGGCGCTCTTGGCGACCTTCACGCCGCCCGCCTTGCCGCGGCCGCCGGTCTTGACCTGGGCCTTGACGACGGTCACCCCGCCGCTCTGGGCGCCGATCGTCTCAGCAGCCGCGCGGGCTTCGGCCGCGGTGGTCGCCACCGCCCCGCCCAGCACGGGCACGCCGTGCTTCTCGAAAAGGTCGCGAGCTTGGTACTCGTATAGATCCACGCGGATTTCCGTCCTTCGTTGCGTCGCTGCTGCGAAGTGGCCAGCCCAGAACCGGGTTGGGGTCGCTCCGAGCCTAGACCGACCCAGGAGGTGCTGCGGGCCAGGCGGACCATTGCCCCGGTCACGTTCGCCGTATGGACGCCCTCGCGCGCCGGCTGGTCGGGAGACGTCAGTTCATCGGCTGTTGTGCCCACGTGGCGCCCAGCTGCCGGCCCCACCAGAACGACCGCTGCCCGTCGACGGGGAGCAAGTAGTACCACCCGGCACCCGGAGCCCCCACCCAACGCCAGCCGTGCTCTGGCAGAGCCGGATTGGTAACTGCGGCCCAAGCCCGGCCGCCGTCGGAGGAGGCGAGCAATGCCCCGGAGCCGGTCGCATTGCTGCCCGCGGTGGCGATCAGGTGCGTCGCATCGGCAGCCGCGAAGGAGACGAGTTCGGCGTCCGCGGGCAAGGTGAGACTCGAGCCCTCCACAGCCGCCCACGTGACACCGTCGTCCGTCGAGCGCTGGATCGTGTAGGCCGTGTTCGCGTCCTTGGTGCCGCCGCGGCACGCGGCGAAGACGGCGCTGCCGTCGGCGGCGCGGAAGACCTGGGTGGGCGGCTTCTCGCAGCCGACGTCCAGGGCGCTCGACTTGCCTTCGGGGGTGATGACCAGCGGGGCGGCGCTGTCGTCGGGCGTCCGCGCCGAGACATAGGCCCGGCCGGCCAACCAGTCGACACTCGCCCCGTCGACCTTGCCCGCCGGCATTTCCACGGCCGTCTCCCCAGCGCCGGATGCCGTCACCGGGGCGACTTGGGCGAGGAGGGGCCCCGCGCACGTGCCGCCGTCACAGACACCCGAGCTCGACACGAGGGCGACATGTGTCCCGTCGGTCGCTACGTCGAGCACCGAGGCGCCCACGTGGGAATAGGCGTGGAAAGTCCGGCCGCCGTCGGTGGTCTGCATCAGACCGTCACCAAAGACCCAGCCGACCTGCTCGTTCGCCATCCGGATCTGCGTGAAGGAGCCCGCGGCACCGACTGCGCCCACGGTCGCGGACGTCTTGGGGTCATCCAGGGTGGCGACCCGCTGCCAGGTGGTGCCTTGGTCCAGTGAGCGGACGACGACGCGGCACGGATGGTCGCTGCACAGGCCGGTGCCTAGGGCATACACGGCCCGCCCACTGGCCTGCGACATCGACAGCAACGCGAAGTTCTGAACCATCGGCAGCGGCCAGATCGCACCGGTGGACGCGCTCGTCGACTGGGTCGGGGGGGTGCTCGCGCTGGTCGTCACGCTGGAGTGGGCCCCGGACGAGCCACTCGTGGGGAGTTCGGCTGCGGATGGGCTCGGCGACGTCGGACTCGGACCGCTGGCCAGGGGCGGCAGGGTGTTGGTGGCGCCGGCGACGACGGTGGAATTGCCCGGCAGCATGTCGCGCAAGCCGTAGCCGGCGAAGCCGGCGACGGTAGCTGCGGCGGCCAGGCCCGCGGCATACGGCAGCCACGAGCGTCGGGCGCGCCGCCCGCGACGGGACTGGCGCACGATGGATTGCCAGCGCTCGTCGTCACCGGGCAGCGGGGTGATCTGGGCGCGTTCTCGGGCGAAGAAGTCGGCGATCGGATCGCGGTCGTCGGTCATCGGGCACCTTCCAAAATGGTGGCCAGCCGTTTGCGGGCATCCCAGAGGTCGCGTTTGATGGCGCCCTCCGACTTGCCCATCTGGGCGGCAACTTGCGCGACCGGCAGATCGGCGAAGTAGTGCAGCATCACCGCGACCCGAAGGCGGTCGGGCAGCTGCTGGACCGCCGAGCGAACCGAGAGGTCGCGGGCTAGATCCGGATCCTGGGCGACCTCGAGTTGGTGAGCGACCTTGCCGTAGGCGATCTGCTCGCGGCCCCGCTTGCGCCAGTGGTCGCGGATGATATTGGCCGCGGCGGTGTAGAGCCAGGGTCGCGGCTCGGCCACCTCGCCCCAGTGGTTCAGCAGGCGGACAAAGGCCTCGGTGGCGACATCGTGGGCCAGATCGCGGTCGCCGACCAGGCGCGCTGCCCAGCCGGCCAGCTGCCCGTAGTAGGCCTGATAGACCTCGCGCACCGCATACTCGTCGGCGTCGACGACGGACCCGATGACCGGCACGGACGCCCCCTTCCAGATGCGTGGCGCGGGGGCGGCGATCGCGGTCATGACCCTTACGACGCCGATGTGTGCCCCCTGGTTGGGTCATTCTTACAAGAGGAGCGAGAGCCATGCGCGCCCGGTCGCGCAGCGCGCTGAATGGCCAGGTCAGCGACTTACCGACGGTAGGTGATGGGCGCCAGTAGTTATCACATTAACCGCGTCCGGGGCCGCGGACGTGCCGTTAAATTTTGTGTAACAAATGCGTCACGGTAGTCTTGATGTCAAGAGAAGAGCCGGTGCTGTGGCTCCCCCCAATCACCGCCACGCACCTCGCTTCGTTCAGGCCCCCCACCCTCGTCCCCCTTTAGGACCCCCTGTGAGCCGCACGACTTCGTCCGCTTCGCTGCGCCCCCACGGCCGCATCCGTCCCCAGATCGCGGTGCCGGCCGTGGCTGCCGCCGCCTTGGTGGTCTCGCTGACCGGGTCCGGTGCCACCGCTGCGCTGCCGGCCGCGGCTCCCGCCGTCGGCTCGTACGACGCGGCCGTGCTGGCCAGCAATCTGACCGCGCGCACGACGGTGTCCGACTCCTCATCGGCCACGCCGGTCGAGGACGCCCGTCAGCTCGCCGACACCCAGTCGCGCGAACAGGGCGAAATCCGCGCCGCCCGCGCCACGGCCGAGCGCAAAGCGGTGGCCGCGCGAATCGCGAAGGCCAAGAAGGCCAAGGCCGCCGCGCACCGCTGGATCAACCCGCTGGCCCACCCCAACCTGACCTCGAACTTCGGCTACCGCTGGGGTCGCCTGCACGCCGGCCTCGACTTCGGCACCCCCGTAGGCACACCGCTGCGGGCGATGTCGACGGGCACCGTCGTCAAGGCGGGCGCCGCCCAGGGCTACGGCCTCAAGGTCGAGATCCGCTACTGGAATGGCGTGGTGTCCTACTACGGGCACATGTCGTCGATCGCGGTCAAGGTCGGCCAGAAGGTCGCCCCCGGAACCATCGTCGGCGCCTCGGGCAACACCGGGCACTCCACTGGCCCGCACCTGCATCTGGAGATCCACCCGGGCGGGGGCGCCGCGATCGACCCGAAGCCCTGGCTCCAGGCCCACAAGATCACCATCTGAGCTCAGCCTCAGCCGGCCTGGCCCACGCCCGTTGCGGCAGGGTCTACAACTTCACCAGCGGGGCGTAACGCAGCAGCAGCCGCTTGAGGCCGGCGTCCCCACCGAAATCGACGTGCGCCTGGGTTTTTTCTCCCTGCCCGTCGATGCGCACCACGGTGCCCAGCCCGAAGCTGTCGTGCGAGACCCGGTCGCCCGCCTTGAGCGCCAACACCGGCTTGGTGCCGGGTGAGCGCACGCCCGGGCGCGCCGCGAGGCGCGCCAGCGAGGGCGATTCGAAGGATCGCCGGGGCTCGACCTCCAGCCGCTCCCAGTCGATCAGGTCGTGGGGGATCTCGTCGAGGAAGCGCGAGGCGGGATGGTACTGCGGTGCACCCCACGCGCGCCGGACGGACGCGCGGGTGACGTGGAGGCGTTCGCGGGCGCGGGTGATGCCGACATACGCCAGGCGGCGCTCCTCCTCCATCTCCTTCTCGTCGTTCATCGAGCGCACGTGCGGGAACGTGCCGTCCTCGAGACCGGTGAGGAAGACGACCGGGAACTCCAGCCCCTTGGCCGTATGCAGTGTCATCAGCGTCACGACGCCGCCGCCGTCCTCGGTGTCCGGGATCTCGTCCGCGTCGGCGACCAGCGACACCTGCTCGAGGAAGTCGTCGAGCGCGATCACCTCACCCGTCTCGATCCGGACTTCGTCGAACTCCGTTGCGACGGAAAGCAACTCGCGTAAGTTCTCCAGGCGCGTCTCGTCTTGGGGGTCGCGGCTGGCGCGCAACTCCGCGACATACCCGCTCTGGTCGAGCACGGCCTCGAGGAGCGGGGCGACGCCGATCCCCTCGTCACGGACCAGCCGCAGCCGCTCGAGCATCCCGGTGAACCCGTCAATCGCGGCGACCGAGCGGGTGGCGATGCCGGGGGCATCCGTCGCCCGGCCGAGGGCGGCGATGAAGGGGATCCGCTCACGTTCGGCCAGCGCGGCCACGCACGCCTCCGCCCGGTCACCGATCCCCCGCTTGGGGACATTGAGAATCCGTCGCAGGTTGATCGTGTCCGCCGGGTTGGCCAGGACACGCAGATAGGCGAGCGCGTCCTTGATCTCACGTCGCTCGTAGAACCGGGTGCCGCCGACGACCTTGTAGGGCAAACCGACGCGGATGAAGACCTCTTCGAGGGCCCGTGACTGCGCATTGGTGCGATAGAAGACCGCGACATCCTTCGGCTGCACCCCGGACTCGTCGCCGAGCGTGTCGATGCGCCGCGCGACGAAGGCCGCCTCGTCGTGCTCGGAGTCCCCGACATAGCCGACGATCGCCGAGCCGTCGCCGGCCTCGGACCACAGGGTCTTCTCGCGCCGACCCTGATTGCGCCGGATGACGGCGTTCGCGGCCCGCAGGATGGTCTGCGTCGAGCGGTAGTTCTGTTCCAGCAGAACGACTTTAGCGTGCGGATAGTCCTCCTCGAACTCCTCGATATTGCGGATCGTCGCGCCGCGGAAGGCATAGATCGACTGGTCCGCGTCACCGACGACAACGAGTTCGCCGGGTGGCACGACAGGGGCATCCGGGTCGTCGCGCCGGGTTGCTCCTTCGCCGCCGACGAGCTCGCGGATCAGGACATATTGCGCGTGATTGGTGTCCTGGTACTCGTCCACCAAGATGTGCCGGAAGCGCCGCCGGTAGTGCTCGGCCACATCGGGGAAGGTCTGCAGGATGTTGACCGTCGTCATGATCAGGTCGTCGAAGTCGAGGGCGTTGGCCTGCCGCAGTCGCCGCTGATAGGTCCGGTAGGCCTCGGCGAGCAGGCGCTCCTGCTCGGTGCCCGTGTTCTCTTCGCCGACCCGCGCGGCATAGGTGTCCTCGTCGATGAGGTCGTTCTTGAGGTTGCTGACCTGGTGGGAGAAGGAGCGCGGGTTGAAGCGCTTGGGGTCGAGGTCCATGTCGCGCAGGACCAGGGCCATCAGGCGGTGGCTGTCGGCCGCATCGTAGATCGAGAAGCTCGACTTCAGGCCGACCTTGGTCGCCTCGTGGCGCAGGATCCGCACGCACGCCGAGTGGAAGGTCATCACCCACATGGCCTTGGCGCGCGGCCCGACCAGGCTCGCCACACGCTCGCGCATCTCGGCGGCGGCCTTGTTGGTGAAGGTGATGGCGAGGATCTGCCCGGGCTGGACGCCCCGGTGACCAAGGAGGTAGGCGATGCGATGCGCGAGCACGCGGGTCTTGCCCGAGCCGGCGCCGGCGACGATCAACAACGGCGGCCCGTCGTGGACGACGGCCTCGCGTTGTTGAGGGTTCAGGCCCGCGAGCAGGCTCTCGACGTCCACCCGCCCGTATGCCGGCGCCTGCCCCCGCCCCGGAGCCTCACCTGCCACCTCGCGACCGGCCACCCCGCGGTGGGCGCGCGCAGGGCCCTCGGCCGTCATCGCCCACGCGGGGATGCCGGCCTCCGTAACATCGGCCGACCACTCGGGCAGCTCGTCGAAAAGGGTGCTCATCTCGGTCACCAACCCTACGTCCGACCACCGACAGGGTGGTCACGGTGGGCGCTCGCCGCCGCTCCCCAACGCCGTCCGTGGCGGTCCGCGGCCTCGCTCTGCCGCTCTGCCGGTCTGGGAGACCGAGCTGGTCGGCAACTAACGCCGAGCGTGCCGGTCCTCGACCTCGGGCGGCCCCACATGCTGATCGAGCCAGCCGGTGAAGATGCGCAGCGCCTCCCATTCCCCTCGGACATGCGCGACCGCGGCGGGCGTGAACATCCAGTCGGGTGCGCCGAAGCCACGGCGCACCGTGATGCTCTTGTGCCGTAACAGGCCCAGCCGCGGATGATCGGCCGGTATGCCGCGCGGCCGGCTCTTGAGGAGCTCACCCCCGGCCTCGAAACCCTGGGCTTCCAAGGTGGCAAGGATGCTCTCCAACTCGGGACCGGCCAGATCGCTGTCCACCGCGCCGCGGAATCGGGCCAGTTGGTCGGGAGCAAAGTGATAGCCGCCGGCCCCGACCAGGAGCCCGTCCGCGTCGAGGTGCACGTAGTAGTACGACTTGGCCTCGGTCGCGCAGTAGGCGCCCTGGTGGGTCTTGTAGGGCGCCTTGTCCGCAGCGAACCGGACGTCGCGATTGGGCCGGAAGACGTGCGCCGGACCGAAGTCGGGTTCGAGAGCCGCGACGAGCGCGGCGATGGGCGCACGCACGGCCGCGTCATACGTCGACTTGTGCGCCAGCCACCACTCGCGCGTGTTGTCGCGTTCCAACTCCTCGTAGAAGCTCAGCGCCTCGGCCCCGAACCCGGTGAACTGACTCACGCCCCCCAGCCTAGGCGGACTGCCCGGCGGCCGAACGCCCTTCACGACTACCGTGGCAACGGTGGACCTGCGCGCACCGACGACCGACCTGCACCGCTCCTATCTCGACGCCGTGGACGAGTTCGGCGATGCCCATCGGGACGGCGACGGCGATTGGGAGTGGGTCGACACGGACGGCACCGTCCGCACGTTCACGCGGGCCGAACTCGAGACGGCGGAGGGATTCGCCCGCTTCGTCGCTCACCAGAACGACCTCGGCCGGCGCCAGCGGCCCGGGTATGTGCCATGCACCTTCCTATGGCTGGTCGAGGCGGGCGGGTACGTCGGCTCCCTGGCGATCCGGCATGACCTCAACGACTTCCTGCTTCGTGAAGGTGGCCACATCGGCTACAGCGTGCGGCCCAGCGCCCGCCGCCAGGGCCATGCGACCGAGGCCCTTCGGCAGGCGCTCGATAGGTGCGCGGATCTCGGGCTGGACCGGGTGCTGGTCACCTGTGATGACGACAATCTCGGCTCCGCGAGCGTCATCGAGGCCAATGGGGGCCAGCTGGAGAGCACCGTGACCGCGGACGACGGTCGGCGGGTGCGGCGCTACTGGATCGAATCGAGTGCCCGATGATCGGCTCCGGCCCCACGATTCGAGCCGCGACGGCCGCCGATGTCCCGGCCATCCTGGGGCTGGTGCGCGCACTCGCGGTGTACGAGCGCGAGCCCGATGCTGTCGACGCCACCGAGGCCGACTTCGCGACCGCACTCTTCCCGGGTGCGGGCGCGCCGACGGCATACGCCCATGTCGCGGAGGTGGACGGTGCGGTGGTCGGCATGGCCGTGTGGTTCTTGACCTTCTCCACGTGGACCGGCAAACCCGGCATCCACCTCGAGGATCTCTATGTCGACCGGGCGCACCGCGGCAGCGGACTGGGCAAGGCACTCCTCCTCGAACTCGCCCGCGTCTGCACCGAGCGCGGCTACCGCCGTCTGGAATGGTGGGTGTTGCGGTGGAACACGCCCGCCATCGAGTTCTACGACGCTCTCGGCGCCCGCCCGATGGATGAGTGGATCGACTACCGCGCCGACGGCGAGACCCTGACCCGACTTGGAGGAGCACGATGACTAAGGCCCTGATCGTCACCGCGAACGGCGGAAGCGACGTGCTGCAGGTGCGCGACGTCGACGTCCCACCGCCGGGGCCAGGACAGGCCCAGATCAAGGTCGCCGCGACAGGCGTGAACTTCATCGATGTCTATCAGCGCCAGGGCGTCTACCCCATCCCCACGCCGTTCACGCTCGGGATGGAGGGAGCCGGCGAGGTCGTCGCGGTCGGTGACGGGGTCGACCTGCGTCCGGGCGATCGCGTCGCCTGGGCGATGTCGCTCGGCAGTGCGGCCGGGCTGAGCAACCAGCCCGCCCCGCAACTCGTGCCGGTGCCGGACGGAGTGCCGCTGACGACCGCCGCGGCCGCGATGCTGCAGGGCATGACCGCGCACTACCTCGTCAACTCGACCTATGCCGTGCAACCCGGCGACATCGCGCTCGTCCACGCCGCCGCCGGGGGCGTCGGCCAGTTGCTCGTGCAGTTGATCACCGCCAAGGGTGGCCGGGTGATCGCGACCGCCGGGTCCGCCGAGAAGCTGGCGATCGCCGAAGGTCTCGGCGCCGATGTGCTGATCAACTACCGGGACACCGACGATCTGGCCGACGCCGTTCGCGCGGCCACCGGTGGCCGCGGCGTCGACGTGGCGTACGACGGCGTGGGCAAGGACACCTTCGACGCCTCGCTCGCCTCCCTGCGGCCGCGCGGGATGCTCGTGCTCTTCGGTGGCGCGAGCGGGCAAGTGCCGCCCTTCGATCTGCAGCGGCTCAATGCCGGCGGCTCGCTCTTCGTGACCCGGCCGACCCTGGCGCACTATGTCCTTGACCGGGAGGAGTTGCTCTGGCGGGGCGGGGAGATCCTCGGCGCGCTCGCCGACGGCTCGTTGCACCTGGAGATCGGGGGTGAGTGGCCGCTCGCAGAGGCGGCCACGGCATACGACACGCTGGAGTCCCGCGCGAGCACCGGCAAACTCCTGCTTCTCCCGTGACCGGCCCCCGATACCTAAACTCTGCTAGCAGACGTTAGGTGAC
>NZ_DAOQZV010000070.1:0-13746 GCF_035343835.1 Nostocoides sp.
GGGGGGAGCCACTGCCCCGCCCGCCGTGGGGCGAGCCGCTGCTGCTCCGCCCGCTGCTGTGCCGCCCGCTGCTGTGCCGCCGTCCGCACCAGCGGGGCCATGGGGCGCCGTCTGGTCCTCCCCAGATGCGCGAATGTGGCCGGACGTGCCTAGCGCCTCCTCCTGCAGCGCAACGAAGCCCACGTCGATCGGGCGGTTGCGCCCGGTGCACGCCAACCGGACAGCCTCGGCCAGGTCGGTCACGGGCAACTCGAGATTTCGCGCCAACAGATTGCCCGTCCCAGCCGGCAGCAGGCCCAACGGCGTGGACGTGCCCACCAGGGCGCTCGCCACCATCCGTGCCGTCCCGTCTCCGCCGAGCGGAGCGACCACGTCGACGCCCTCGGCCAGGGCGGCGCGGGCCTGACCAGAGCCCGGGTCCTCGATGGTCGTCTCCAGGATCAGCGGCGGATCCCAGTCCAGCGCGGCGGCCGCAGCCGCGAGGCGGTCACGCACAGCGGTCAGGTCGTCGAATTTGGTCGGGTTGACGATCACCGCCATCCGCTTGCGCTTCGGCGGTTCCGGTTCGCGGCGGAACCGGTCCCGGTGCGGACGCGCGGCGTGCCGCCCCGGGGCGGGTTGGAGGCCGAGCCACAGTGCGACGGCGAAGAGAGCGGCGAAGACCAGCAAAGCGGTCGCCAACCAGGCGGCAGGAGGCACGGAGGATGAAACTACCAGCGGGGGCGCGCTGGCATACGTCAGCATGGTGCGTGTGAGCACTCCCATCACCCCGCCGCCCGACGAGAAGGACTGGACCTGGACCCTCGATCGCGTCTGTCCGGACTGCGGTTTCGATCCTTCGGCAATCGCGCCCGGTGACATCGCCGCGGCTGTGGCACAGGCGACCCGGCCCTGGCAGGCGGTGCTGTTGCGGCCGGACGTGCGCGAGCGCCCGGCCCCGACGACGTGGTCGGCGCTGGAATATGGCGCGCACGTGCGGGATGTCTGCCGGGTCTTCCTCGGCCGCGTCGATGCGATGCTCACGCAGGATGATCCGCACTTCGACAACTGGGACCAGGACCAAGCCGCCCTCGACGGGCGCTATTGGGAGCAGGAGCCCGCAACCGTCGCGGCGCAGATCGACGCCGCATCCGCTCCGCTGAGTGCCCGGTATGCCGGCGTCCCCGACGATGCGTGGTCGCGTCCCGGTCTGCGCAGCAATGGGTCCTCGTTCACGGTCGCGACCCTCGGGACCTACCTCGTCCACGACCTCGTGCATCACCTCTGGGACGTCCGTGCCTGACCCGTCGCGCTGGCTTGCGTTTCTCGTCGCGAGCATCGTCCTCGCCGCGATCCCGGGCCCCAGCCTGCTCTTCGTGATCGGCCGCGCCATCTCGGCCGGTCGCCGTGAGGCGCTGCTGAGTGTGCTCGGCAATGCCACCGGCATCCTGACGCAGATCCTGCTCATCGCCGCGGGCCTCGGGCCGGTGGTCGCATCGAGCGCCACGGCGTATGCGGTGGTCAAGGCGGTCGGCGCGCTCTATCTGGTTTATCTCGGGATCTCCACGATCCGGCACCGCGATGCCGCGTCAAAAGCCTTGCGAGAGATGGATACCCGGCCGCAGCGGCACGCCGCGCATGCTTTGCGGGACGGCTTCCTGGTGGGCGCGACCAACCCCAAGACGATCGTCTTCTTCGTCGCGCTCCTCCCGCAGTTCGTCACGACCGGCCATGGGCCGGTCTGGATGCAACTCGTGATCCTCGGGCTGACCTTCTTTGCCGTCGCGGTGACCAGCGACAGCATCGTGGCAGTGCTCGCCGGCCGGGCCCGCGACTGGCTGGCCAACTCGCCCGGCCGTCTGGCCCGGATGAACGCCGCCGGCGGCGTCATGATGATCATCCTCGCCTGCGCGCTGGCACTGACGGGCCGCCCGGCGCCCGCACCGACAAGCTGACCTTTCGTGCCTGGCTGCTGATCGACCGCACCGGGCTCAGTCAGCAGCGGCGGCCGAAGGCGCCAAACACGCCGGCGTCGTGGCCGCTCGCCGCAATCGCGGACGCGAGAGCGACATCCACGGTGGCACCAGCCGCCAGGCCACGGTGGAGGTGGCCCGCGACGTCGGTGGCCAGGTCGTCGGGGACCGGGGTGGCCGCGGCCACCACGCTGCACGCGCCCAGGGCCAGCAGGGTGTTGGCGAACCCGATCGACCCCTCGCCCGGGCCGCGCGTCGATCCGCCGATCTCGCACGCGGACAACACGATCGATCGGGCGGCGATGCCGCCATCCTGGAGGTCGTAGGCGAAGATCGGGCCGTCGGCGAGATCGAGCCGGGAGAACAACGGGCTCTGGTCCTCGTGGCGGCCGTGGGCGCTGATGTGCACATGCGTGCCAGAACCGAGCGCGCGCCGAAGGGCGGCGCCGGACGCATTCGAGTCGACATGGACATCTCCTCGAGAGCGCCAGGCCCCGGCGACAGCCTCAGCCTCGCGCTCGCCGGTGCCCAGGCCGGGGCCGGTGAGGATCTGCACCGCGGGACGGGCCGGCGCCGGCGGCGCGGGCGTCAATGCCGCGGTGACGGATCCGGCGACCAGAACCGGCACCCCAGCCAAGCGGGGTAGGAGCGCCCAGGGGAGCCCGCTGACATACCGAGTGGGCAGGATCAGCAGCGGACGGTCACCGATGCGCAGCGTGCCGAGGAGCCCGGCATCGAGTTCGGCGAGTTCGGCGGCGAGGGCGGCACGGACCGAACCGAGGCGCCGGGCCGCGGCGGTCGTCGTCACCATTCGCAGGTCGGCCATCACCCGACGGCCGAGCTCTTCCGCACGTGCCGCCGGCATTCCTGCCTCGATGCGCGGGCGTCCATCGCCGATCACCAGGGCATGGATCACGCCGTCGTGGGTGAACAGGCTCACCGCGACGCTGCCGTCCGCCGCCAGGCGCTCGCGTGCCTGAGACATAGTGATTTGATGCTCTGGCGCAAGGGAACTCGCGCTGGGTCGCGAACTCCAGTCGCGCATACGGACGGCTCGCTCGAGATCCCGTATGCCTGCGCGCAGTCCCGGCGCGGCATCCGGGGGAGCCTCGGCGAGCTGGGCGTGCGCGGCGCGTAAACGGGCCACCATCGCCGCGGTCTCGTCGTCCGCCGGCGGGCGGACAGCGGCCATCGGCGCCGTGGCGATGCGCCATCTCTCGGTTGCCGCGAAGAGCGCGGCCGGTCCGGAACGCAACGCCAACTCGATGTCGAGAGTGACGAGGGGGACCGTATGCAGTGCCCTCGCCGCCCCGATGTCGAGGCTCGCCACCGTGCGTTGACCGGCTCGCAGGTCGGCCGCGGCGGCGCGCAACACCCGCCGGGCGGTGGGCTGGTCGCCTCGGGCGATGGCGCTGGTTGCCTTGACATGCCGCAGACGCAGCCGGTTGCTCAGCGAGACCACGAGCTCGGTCTGCCACCCCTCGATGACCGCCTGCGCGCGCGCCGGGTCGATGCCCAACCAGGCCTCGGCGGCCACCAGCTGGGCAGCCAGCACGTTGGCGCTTCCGGACTCCAGGGCTTGGGTGAGAATCGCCTCCGCACGACGCGCGATCGGCCGGGGGGCATCGCCACGGTCGAGTTGCGCCGATAGGGCGGTCAGTTGGGCTGCAGCTCGGGGCTCAACCGCCCCCTTGCCCCGAGGCAGCTGAGCAAGTGCCGCCGACGCTGCGGCGTAGGCGTCAGCGGGGCGGCCGAGCAGGAGAAATGCCCGGCTGCGCAAGGTATGCAGTTGAGCGACGAACAGGCGTTGGCCGTGGGCCGCCGCCTCGGTGACGGCACTGTCCGCCACACGGATCGCGTCGGCTGCCAGGCCAGCATCCAAAAGGACCGTCGCATGGTCCAGCCGGCCTGGGGCACGCGGCACCTCCACCGCCATGGTGTCGGCGCGGTGCATCGTTTCCAAGGCGCCAGGGAGGTCACCGGCGAGATAGGCGATCATCCCGGCGTTATAGGTGCCCATGAAGCGTTCGACCGGGAACCGCTCGGGATCGGCCAAGTCGAGCAGTCGGTCGGTGTCGGCAGCGGCCTGCGCCGCGTGGCCGAGATGGGCGTGACTGAGAGCGCGGTTCATCAGCAGGAGGATCACGTCCATGTCCGTGAGCGCGCCCTCGTCGCGCGCCGCCAGATCGAACTCGTGGAGGCTGTCGCGGACGCGGCCGATGTTGGCCAGCACGACACCGCGTTGACGATGCACGATGGAGCGCAGGTCGCCTCGGTCGCCGGCGATGTTCTCTGCCTGGTCGAGCAGGGCGAGCGCGTCGACCGGGCGCGCGGACAGGGTCATCGTGAAAGACATCCCGATCAGGGCGCGGACGCGCAGTGTCCGGGCCCCGGGGTCCGGCATCACACCTGCGGCGGCGTCGTAACGGTCGAGTTGCCGCAGCAAGCGTCGATAGGTCGCCGCCGCCTCCCGGTGACGCCCGCTGTTGTTCTGCCGCAACGCCTCTCGACGCAATCCCTCCAGGGATTCCAACGATGGCACGCCGAATCAGAATTCGACGACGGGCGTGATCGTCGGGGCCTGGTGCGGGTCGGCGAAGCGGACGACGAACATCAGTCGTCGCTCGGGCAGGCTGCTGAGGACGAACCTGCCGAGGTCATCGGCCTGGACACGCGCGACCGGGACGGCCCGGTCGATGCTCGGCCCGACGGCTCCGGCGTGGGCCTCGATGACGACCTGGGTCGGCGTGACCCACCCGTCGATCCGCAGACTGCCGTCGGGCTCGTCGGAGGCGCTGACGAGCAACTCCACCGTGCGGCCGCTGAAAGCGATGGACGCGGTTGTCGAGGGGCCGGCGGTGCGGATGGCGAGGGCGGCGTCGTGGGTGATCGCGGCGGCCTCGGCCTGCAGCATACGGACCGCGAGGGCGAACTTGACGTTCTCGGGCAGCCCGGCCGGCATCGGATCGGCGGCCTCGGCGAGTTCGCGAAGGTCGGCGAGGAGGGCCTCGTCGGCGAGGTCGAGGGCGTCGTCATCGTTGACGATCATGGCTCAGCGCACCATTCGGGGTCGGTGGCCAAGGCATTGCGCAGTTTGGCCAGGCAGCGGCCGCGCGTCGGGCCGATGCTGCCGACGGGCCGGCCCAGGGCGCGGGCGACGGAGTCGTAGTCCGGGCGTTCGGCGAAGGCGATCACGCACAAGAGGTGGCGGCAGGTGGGCGAGAGACGCTGCACATGGTGCCAGAGCACACGCTGCCGCTCGGTGAGCACGGCTTGGTGTTCGGGCCCGGGGGTCGTCTCCGGCATCACGGCGTCGTGCAGGTCCGTGCTGACCTCGTGCGTGGCTCGTCCGCTGCGGCGCCAGGCCTCGCGCTTGACGGTCACGATCAGCCAGGTCAGCACCGCGGCCGGTTCGACGATGTCGTCGGCGTGATCGAGCAGGCGCAACCAGGCGACCTGGACGATCTCTTCCGCGTCGGCCGCGCAGACGTGTTGGGCCCGGGCGGCGCGCCACAGGATCGGGGACAGCAGGTCGACCAACTCGGCCAGGCGCCCGGTGTCGCCCTCGCGGTAGGCCGCGAAAGCGGTCCCGGCGCGCGTCGCCAAGGAGACGGCAATGGTCATGCGGACCTCCGAACTCGGGCGCGAAGCAGGAGTTGACGCCTCACGATATTGCCGTTGACGCGGTCATACCAGCACTTTGGGAGAATGCGTCAAGGACCGCGTGAGGCGTGAAAAGGCGCGGGAGGACGATCCGGCCCCTCGATAGGCTGACCCGGTGATCGACATCAAACTCCTCGCCGACGACCCCGACCGGGTCAAGGCCAGCCAGGTTGCGCGTGGCGACGATCCCGCGGCCGTTGACCAGGTCCTCGACGCCGATGCGCGGCGGCGCGCCGCCCTGACCGAGTTCGAGCAGGTGCGCGCGCGGCAGAAGTCTCTGGGCAAGCAGGTCGCCGCGGCCAGTGGCGAGGAGAAGCAGCGCCTGCTGCACGAGACCAAGGCCCTCGCTGCCCGCGTCAAGGACCTGCAGGCGAGCGCCGCGACGCTGTCGGCCGACCGGGATGAGTTGCTTGCCTCGATCGGCAATGTCGTGGTTGAGGGCGTCCCCGCCGGCGGTGAGGACGACTATGTGGTGCGCGAAATGGTCGGCACGCCAAGAGATTTCGCGGCCGAGGGGTTCGCGCCGAAGGATCACCTCGAACTCGCTGAGGGCCTCGGGGCTCTGGACATGGCTCGCGGCGCGAAGATCGCCGGGGCGCGCTTCTACTTCCTCACCGGTGTGGGCGCCCGTCTCGAACTTGGCCTGCTCAATGCCGGTATGGCATGTGCGATCGAGCACGGGTTCGTCCCGATGATCACGCCCACCCTCGTGCTCCCGGAGGTCATGCGCGGGGCCGGGTTCATCGACCGGCACGCGGACGAGGTCTACCGGCTCGAGGCCGACGACCTCTATCTGACCGGGACCTCCGAGGTCGCGCTCGCGGGCTATCACGCAGGGGAAGTGCTCGATTTGCGCGGCGGTCCGAAGCGGTATGCCGGCTGGTCGACGTGCTATCGCCGCGAGGCCGGCAGCTATGGCAAGGACACCCGAGGCATCATTCGGGTGCACCAGTTCAACAAGATCGAGATGTTCGTCTACTGCGACCCGGCCGAGGCGGAGACCGAGCACGAGCGCCTGCTGGACATGGAGCGCGAGATGCTCGCCAAGATCGAGGTGCCCTACCGCATCATCGACACCGCGGCGGGCGACCTGGGGCAGAGCGCGGCGCGCAAATTCGACTCTGAGGCCTGGGTGCCGAGCCAGGGGCGCTATCGCGAGCTGACGTCGACCTCGAACTGCACGACCTTCCAGGCGCGCCGGCTCGGCACACGCGTCAAGGGCGAGCACGGCAACCAGGTCGCCGCCACTCTCAACGGGACTCTCGCGACCACCCGCTGGTTGGTGGCGATCCTGGAGAACCACCAGCAGGCGGACGGGTCGGTCCGGGTGCCGGCGGCCCTGCAGCCCTATGTCGGCCTGGAGGTCTTGAGCGCCGACTGACCGGCTCGGGAGCCACGCGAGACCCTGATCGTGATGGCGGTCTTCGGGGCGACTGGACCTGAGGCAGGCGTGGCGGGCGCGGGACTGAGACCCGCTAGCGTTTCGGTCATGCACCCGCCGCACCTGGTCGCTCTCGACATCGACGGCACCTTGTTGACGCATGAAGGCGAGTTGCGGCCCGCCGTCCATGACGCGGTGGCCGCGACTGCGGCCGCCGGCCACCAGATCGTCATCGCCACCGGTCGCTCGGTGCTTGGCACGCTGCCGGTGTTGGCCCGCCTCGGCATCGAGCGCGGGTATGCCGTGTGCTCCAATGGCGCGGTCACCATCGACCTCGATCCGGCGTTGCCGAGCGGCTACGAGGTTATCGAGGCCGTGACCTTCGACCCGGGCCCGGCGCTGACCCTGCTGCATGACGCCTGGCCGGATGCCGTTGTGGCCGTCGAGGATCTCGGCGTCGGGTTCAAGGTCAGTGCTCCCTTCCCCGACCCGCTCGAAGGCGTGGTCACGATCGTGCCGTGGGAAGAACTCCTGGCGGACCCGGTGACGCGCGTGACCTTCCGCAGCCCGACGGGGACCAGTGACGACTTCGTCGAGCTCACGCACCGGATCGGCCTGCACGGCGTCAACTACGCGGTGGGCTTCTCGGCCTGGCTCGACATCAACCCGGAGGGCGTCTCGAAAGGCAGTGCGCTGGAGCTGATCCGGCGACGATTGTCGATCCAACCCATGCACACGGTCGCGATCGGTGACCAGCGCAACGACCTGGAGATGCTCAGGTGGGCGGCCCGGGGGGTCGCGATGGGCAATGCGCCGGAGGAGGTCAGGGAGGTCGCCGACGAAGTCACCGCATCGGTCTATGACGACGGAGCGCCCGCCGTGCTGTTAACCCTGCCCGGTGTCGCCCGGGGGAGCGAGGTCGCGAGTTGCTGACCGATGTGCTGCTGACCTCGGCGGCCAACCCGCGGATCAAGAGCGTGCTGGCGCTGCGCAACCGCCGCGATCGCGAGGCTGCCGGCTGCACCCGCCTCGAAGGGGCTGAGGAGCTGGCCCTCGCGCTTGGCGCCGGAGTCGCGCCCACGACAATTTTCCACTGCCCGGAGCTGATGGGTGACCGGACGGCGGGGGCCGACCTGGTCGCGGTTGCCCGCGAGCGCGGTGCGCGGGTCTTCGAGTGCAGCCGAGCCGCCTTCGAGAAGGCGGCCTACCGCGAGGGGCCGGACGGGCTGCTGGCCATCGTGCCGCAGCCGGGCGTGGAGTTGGCTGCCCTGGACGTCCCGGCCGGCCCGCTCGTGCTGCTCGCTCAGCGGATCGAGAAGCCGGGCAATCTCGGCGCGATGCTCCGCACCGCCGATGCCGCCGGAGTGGCCGCCGTCATCGCGGCCGACCCGGTGACCGACTGGGGCAACCCCAATGTCATTCGGTCGAGCAAGGGCACGGTCTTCTCGGTGCCCGTCGCTTCGGCATCGACCGCTGAGGCCATCGGCTGGGTGCGCGAGCGGGGGCTCACGGTGGTGGCTACGACGCCCGACGCCGTGGACCGGCATACGGACGCGGATCTGACCGGCGGGATCGCCGTGGCGGTGGGTTCGGAGAAGTACGGCCTGGATGCGGAGTTGTTCGCCGCCTCGACCGTGCACGTGCGCATCCCGATGGCCGGCCAGGCCGATTCGCTCAACGCCTCCGTGGCCGCCGCGATCGTCCTCTTCGAGGCGGTGCGGCAGCGCGGCTGAAACGCACGGTCAGACGGTGACGTCGCCTTCGGCGGTGTTGAAGGTGACCGACATCAGGCCGGGGGTGCCGTGCGGCGCGACGAAGTGGAACTGGATCACCGAGCTGGTGGTCTCGGCGGGCAGACCGAGCCAGTCCTTGACGCGCTCGGGGTCGCCGCCGATCTCGAGGGAGTCGATGGTGACGTCGGTGTGCGCGTCATCGGAGGGGTGCGGAGAGCCGCTGTCCCACTGGACGAAGAAGGGCAGCTGCGGGTCGGACTGCAGGCCCCGGACGCCGAGCTGGCGCCACTTGAACTCGCGACCGTCCGGCATGCGGCGGTTGCCGTCGACGGCGGCGCGGCCGAGGCGCTGCTCGATGTCGGCGAGGTCGTCGACGCGCACGACCCAGCCCAGCCAGCCGCCGCCGAGCTCACTGCGCGCGCGCACGGCCTGGCCGAAGGGAGCCTTGTCGGCCGAGGGGTGATCCAGCACCTCGACGACCTCGACATAGCGCTCGTGGGCCAGCGGCAGGATCACATTCCGCGTGCCGAAACGCGGGTGCACGCCCCCCTCGACGGGTTCGACGTGCAACTTCGCAGCCAGCCGTTCGGCAGTGGCTTGCAAGCCGTCGGATTCAGCGGCATACGACACATGATCCACGCGCATTCCCTCATCGTTACACACGCGAAAGGGTGCTCTTGACCACGTCGAGACCGGCTGCGGCCGTGGCAGAGCCGCGCAATCGACGTTTGATCGGTCAAGGCCGCGGGGGCGACGGTGACGCGTCGGGGGGGCGTCAGCCGGTGGTCGGCGGGACCACGCGGTCGACAAGTTGGGGTGCCAGACCGACGTAGGTCTGCGGGGTCAGCGTCGTCAACCGGGCCGCGACATCCGCGGGCAGGCCCAGCCCCTCGATGAATTCCCGCAACTCCCTCGCGCCGATGCGACGCCCGCGTGTGAGCTCCTTGAGGCGCTCATACGGGTTGGCCATGCCAGGCACGCCTTGGGCGGCGAGAGCACGCATCGCCGACTGGATGGGTTCGGCGAGCACCTCCCAGTTCGCGTCCAGGTCGGCGGCCATGGCGCCCGGGTCGGCGTCCAGGCCGGACAGGCCGCGGGCGACATTGTCGAGGGCGAGCAGCGAGTGACCGATCGCCGTGCCGACATTGCGCTGCATCGAGGAGTCGGTCAGATCGCGCTGCAGCCGCGAGGTGACCAAGGTGGCCGCGAGGACGTCGAGGAGGGCATTGCTGACTTCGAGATTCGCCTCGGCATTCTCGAAGCGGATCGGATTGACCTTGTGCGGCATGGTGCTGGACCCGATAGTGCCCTGGCCGCGGACCTGCGCGAAGTAGCCGAGCGAGATATAGGTCCAGACGTCGGTGCAGAGGTTGTGCAGGATGCGATTGAAGCGGGCGAGGTCCGCATAGAGCTCCGCCTGCCAGTCGTGGCTCTCGATCTGCGTGGTCAGCGGATTCCAGGTCAGGCCGAGCGAGCCGACAAACTCCGCGCTGATGCGCTGCCAGTCGGCATCGGGCACGGCAGCCAGGTGTGCGCCATACGTGCCGGTGGCGCCGTTGAACTTGCCGAGATATTCGGCGCGCTCGATGCGGGCGAGTTGCCGGCCCAAGCGCCAGGTGAGGACGGCGAGTTCCTTGCCCATGGTCGTGGGGGTGGCGGGTTGCCCGTGGGTATGCGCGAGTAACGGCACCGCGCGCAACGCGCCCGCCATCGCCTCTACCTGGGCGAGGAGCGCGCGGGCGGCCGGGAGCCAGACCTGGGTGATCGCGCCACGGATCATCAGGGCGTAGGAGAGGTTGTTGACGTCCTCGGAGGTCGCCCCGAAGTGGATGAGTTCGGTGAGCGGATCGTCCTCGCTGCGGCCGGGCAGGGCGGCGAAGCGCCGCTTCAGCAGGTATTCGACGGCCTTGACGTCGTGGTGGGTCTCGGCTTCGATCTCGGCGAGTTCGGCGATGTCGTCCGGGCCGAACCGGGCGGGGATCGCGCGCAGGGCGGATTGCTCGTCCGCGGTCAGGGTGCCGCACCCGGGGATCACCTGGTGCGCGGTCAGGTAGATCAGCCACTCGACCTCGACGCGCAGTCGCTCGCGGTTGAGGGCGGGCTCGGAGAGGTGGTCGACGAGGGGAGCGACGGCGCTGCGGTAACGACCGTCGAGCGCACCCAGGGCGACCTGCGCATCGGCGAGGCTCGGCATACGTCCATCCTGCCATCGGGGTGGCCGGCCGCTGGGCGGCCGTCCATGCGGGCCGCGGGCCGGTGACGGCGGGTCGGTGAGCGTGGTCGGTGGGGTGAACGCGATCGCCCACCCCACCGTGGATGCGGGCCGGCTAGACGGCGGCGTCGTCCATCGCGAGCGTGGTCGTGGGGTCGATGATCCCGAAGACCCCGCCCTCCGGCCCAGTGACGATGGCCATCCGGCCGACGAGGCTGGTGTCGGCGGGCATGATCACGCTTGCGCCGAGCTGCTCGACCTTGGCGACCATGGCGTCGGCGTCCTCGGCCTGGAACCAGGTCAGCCAATAGGACATCTCGGCGCCCGGGGTGTTGGCGTCGTCCGCGACGCCGCCGATGGCCGACTCGGGGCCGCCGCCGTCGAGGGCGAGACGGAATAGGTGAAGCCGTCGCCGCCGATGTCGGTGAAGGAGTAGCCGAAGGCTTGGCTTAGAAGTCGCGCGCCGCGTCGTAGTTCAGCGTGTGCAGCTCGTTCCAGCAGTAGGCGCCGTCCTCGTTGAAGACGCCCGCGCCGGTGTGGGCCTTGGCCTCCCAGACGCCGAACGCGGCGCCGGACGGGTCGACGGCGACGAACATGCGGCCCACATCGCCCACGTCGAAGGCCGGCATCATGAGCGTGCCGCCCGCCGCAGTGACGGCCCCGGCGCACGCGTCGGCGGAGTCGGCGGCGAGATAGGTGGTCCAGACCGACGTCATCGTTCATCTGGGGGAGGGCCGGGCGCGGGCTGGCCCGGCGGGCCCATCCTCGCACCTCGGCCTGCCCCCCGTCCGTCGAGTGGCCGGTTCAGGTGCGTCGAGTGGCCGGTTCAGCTACGTCGAGTGGCCGGTTCAGGTGCGTCGAGTGGCCAGTTCGGGTGCTTCGGCAGGCCGGTTGAAGTGCGTCTGGGTCCGGCGCTCTGCGGCGAGCGGCCGGTTCAGGGTGGAGTCTGGTCCGGCGCTCTGCGCGGGAGTGGCCGGTTCAGGTAGGTCAACGGGCCGGTCCAAGCTCCGGAAACTTGCGCCCTGCGCCGGCAGGCGGGTCGTCGCGTCGAAGATTCTGAACCGGCCTCTCGACGCACCTGAACCGGCCACTCGACGCACCTGAACCGGCCTCTCGACGGGTCTGAACCGGCCTCTCGACGGGTCTGAACCGGCCTCTCGACGGGCATCACTCGTTCGGAGCGTGGGATACGGACGAGTCAGCGGAGGGCGGCGCGGACGTGGTCGACGATGCCGGGGACAGCGGCGGTCAGCTCGGCATAGGTGCGGTCGAAGTCGACATCGCGGCCGTACCACGGGTCGTCAGCGTCGAGATTGCCGCGGGCGACGGCGTCCGGGTCGAAGGAGCGGATGAGGCGGATATGGTCGGTGGGGTCGCCCCCGGCCAGGCGCCGGAGCCGGTTCAGGTGGCCGTGGTCGGCAGCGAGGATCAGGTCGCGATCGGCGAGCCAAGCCGGGCGGATCTGGCGGGCCCGATGGGCCTGGCCCCCATGGTCGGTATGCCCGTGCCGTCGCAGTGCGGCGAGGGTGCGGGAGTCCGCCCGATTGCCGGCCTCTTCGGCTGAGACGCCGGCCGAATCGACCGCGACACGGTCGCTTAGGCCAGCGTCCTCGAAGGCTTCGCGCAGGAGGAACTCCAGCATGGGGGAGCGGCAGATATTGCCGGTGCAGACGACGCAGATCCGGTAGGTCACCGGGCCATTCTCCCGGTGCCCCTGCCGGTGCCTCGTGGCCGCCTCGGTCTCTCCTGAGAAGTCTCCGGTCCGTGCCCGCAGGTTGCCGGGCCTGGGCAGTTGGGGGTCAGGGCAGCGGCGGCTGCAGGGCCAGGACGCGGTCGAAGCCGTCGCGGCCGTCCTCGCGGTGGCTGACCATGATCACGGTGCGGGTGTCCGAGGCCGAGAGCAGGTCGTCGATCACGGCGCGGGCGGTCGCCGAGTCCAGATGGGCGACCGGCTCGTCGAGCAACACCACCGGTCGCTGCGAGACCATGGCGCGGGCCAGCCCGAGGCGGGCCTGCTCGCCGCCAGACACCCCGCGCCCGCCGGTGCCGAGCCGGGTGTCGAGACCGTCGGGTAGTCCACGCAACCACGCGCCAAGCCCGGCCCGCTCCAGCGCCTCGATGAGCGCGCCATCGGTGGGTTCGGTGGCCGCAAAGCGCAGGTTCTCCCGCAGGGTGGACGCGAAGACATAGGGGCTGTCGTCGACGACGGCGAGCCGGCCGCGGGCGGCGGGCAACGGCATACGGCAGGCATCGGTCTCGTCGAGGAAATAGGTCCCGGACTCTGGATCGAGGTGGCGTGCGAGCACGGCGAGCAGGGTCGACTTGCCGGCGCCATTGGGGCCGACGATCGCGAGGTGGGTGCCGGCGGGGACGTCGAGGTCGATCGGCGCGAGGGCGAGGGGCCGCTCGAGCGTCCATCGAGCGCTGATGTCGCGCAACGCGATTGGCGTATGCCGTTCGCTCGCCTCGGTGTCCGCCCCACCCCCGTTGTCACCCCCCACCCCGGGGCTCGTGTTCGCCCGATTGCTTGCCCTTGCGTTGGTATCCAAGCGCGCTCGTGAGGCGGCGTCCTGCGGGTTGCCGGTGGTGCCGCCGGCTTGCGGGTCGAGGGCTTGGGCGACGGCAGGCTCCTGATCGAGCACGCCACGCAGGCGGGTCGCACTCCCGCGGGCGCGGGCGAGGGCACGAGCGGCTTCGGCCAGCGGGGGGCGTACTCCTTCGTCTGGAGCGACAGGCCGCGCAGCAGGCGCTGCATCACCGGCAGCTTGCGCCGCGTGGCGTTGACGAGCACCGACATCAACTTGT
>NZ_DAOQZV010000071.1:0-13687 GCF_035343835.1 Nostocoides sp.
GGGCCGCGCGGGGGCGGCCCACGAGGGCGGCGACTTCTCCGTAGGTGGCCGTCGCGCCATACGGGATCGCGGTGAGCGCGGCCTGGACCTCGCCGCGAAAACCCCGGGTGAGGGCGAAATCCAGCGGGAGGTCGAAGGTGGTCCGCGCGTGCGCGAAGTACTCGTCGAGTTCGGTCGCGGCGAGGTCGAGGCGGCGGGCATCGCGAAGGATGCGGGGACTGACGTGGTCGGCCAGCTCGGCGAGCACCGCGTCGGTGTTCTCGTTCTCGAAAGCCACCCGCACCAGGCCGCGCTCGGTGGCGGCGATCAACAGCGAACCGATCGGGGTGTCGAGCATGCGATAGGCGACGGCGAGCAGGTGCTCGCTCTCGGCGCGGGCGGCGAGGCGATCGTGCAGCCTCTGCAGTTCGGTGTCCGTGGGTGCGGTCAGGGTCGTCAGGGTCGGGCTCATCGGCTGGCTTTCGCGGGAGTGCGGGCGGACGGGGTCGGATCGTCGGTGGACAGCGTGCGGCGCAAGGCGGCGATGCCGTCGGCCGCCGCCCGGCGAACGGCGGCGGGGGAGGAGCCGGTCAGTTCGGCGGTTTCCGTATGCGGCAGCCCGCCGAAGTAGTGATAGGCGACGGCTTCGCGTTGGCGTTGGGGGAGCCGGGCGACGGCCTGCCAGACGTCGGTGGCCTGCGGGTCGTGCGAGCGCGCGGCATCAGGAAGCGCATCGGCCGGGATCGCGTGCCGGGCGGTCGCGCGGACGATGTCGATGCACTTGTTGCGGGCGACACGCACCAGCCAGGCCTGGACGTTGGTGCCGGGCGGTAGGTCCGGCCACGCGCGAAGCGCGGCGAGGAAGGTCTCCGACCATGCGTCGTCGGCGTCCGGACCGGCGCCCAGGACCGCGCGGCAGACGCGCAGCACGGTGGGTCCGTGCGTCTGCACGGCGTTCTCGAAGGGTTGGACGGGTGGCATCACCAAGTAGTCGCCTGACCGTGGACGGATGTGAGGCCACAAGTAGACACCCTCGGCAATGCTGCGGCGTGTCGCTGTTCGTCGAACAAGTGTTCGGCTAGTGTCGTTCACAGGTGGGAACGCCGCACTGCATCATCCACAGCCTTTCCGGCGGGGATGGAGGGTTGTCGGTGGTCCCGCCTAGCGTCTGACCCACGAGCCGAACTCGGCCGGGGTCGAAGGCAGGCGCGCTCGACACGAGATGAAAGAAGAGGTGTGGCATGGCCGCGAAGCCGGACATGGACCAGAAGTTGGCCGACCAGAAGAGCAAGGCCCTCGAGTCCGCGATGGGGCAGATCGAGAAGAACTTCGGCAAGGGCGCGGTGATGCGGCTCGGCGACGAGGTCCGCGCGCCGATCGAGGTGATCCCGACCGGATCGATCTCGCTGGATGTCGCCCTCGGCATCGGCGGCCTGCCGCGCGGGCGCGTGGTGGAGATCTACGGACCTGAGAGCAGCGGCAAATGTCTGACTGCGGACACCTACATCTGGACCGATCTGGGCCTGGAAACGGTTGCCGAGTTCTTCGCCCGCTTCGGACAGGCGGCCTCGTGCACGTCTCGAACCACCGATGTCCGAGACTCCGGGGTTCGAATCGTCAACGAGCGCGGAGCGCTCGAGCCTGTCGTCGTGCTGACGCACAACAACCGCAAGCCCGTACTTCGCATCACCACTCGGTCCGGCCGAAGCGTCACCGCGACGCACAATCACCCCTTCCGCGTCATGTCGGAGCGCGGCAATATCGTCTGGCGCAACGCAGGACGCTTAGTGCCGGGCGACGTCATCGTCTCGGCGCTCTTCGGCGCCGAAGAAGCGGCTTGCGGTGCCGGTCTTAGCGAGGACGAGGCCGTTTTCCTCGGATACCTGGTCGCCGAAGGAACGCTCGGTGAGGCGAACCGGCACGCGGTCCGCTTCACCAATTGGGATGCCGAGGTGGCGGCGGAGTGGAGCCGGCTCGCGGAGACTCTGTTTGGAGTCCGCGTCAAGCACGACGCGGACCGGGAGCATGTCATCCACGACGTCGCCCTGCGTCGACGCATCGCGGACGAGTATGGGCTCGACTACGTCAATGCGCCCGGCAAGGTGATCCCGCACCGGGTTCGCACGGCCGGCGCCAAGGCCCAGGTCGCCTTCTTGTCTGCCCTGTTCGAAGGCGATGGCTGGATCGACCCCACCTCCACGATCGGTCTGGGCACTGCCTCCGTGGAGCTCGCCCGGCAGGTCCAACTGATGTTGTTCGGGTTGGGGATTCCGGCGTCTATCCAAACCACCCACAACGCCACCTACGACCGCGAGTACTACAGCGTGCTCATCAACCCGGCCGCTGCTCACCGCTTCCTCGACACCGTCGGCTTCCGCAGCCGGCGTCGTGCGGATCAAGTGGCCTCGAACTTTCGTCGCTCTCCGCGTGATCCGCAGTTCGAGAACATTCCCCACCTACGGGGCCTGATCGCCGATCTGCGGGACGCAATCGGCGGGGACCGCGAGTTCGATCGGATCGCGGGGGATCTTTTCCGCGCAGATCTGGACCTGGGTTGTTCCCGCGGGCGCCTGGACAAGATCCTCGCCTGGGCGCAGGGGCGCCCGTCTCAGATCCCCCCGGGAGCGAAGCACATCATCGGCATTCTGCAGGAGCTGGCTGAGTCCGACTACACCTACGAAGCGATCACCGCGGTCGAGGACGCGGGCGAGGAGCCCACCTTCGATCTCATGGTTCCCGATTCCCACAGCTTCCTTGCCAATGGGATGTTGTCGCACAACACAACCGTGGCGCTGCATGCGGTGGCCAATGCGCAGCGCAATGGCGGGATCGCGGCCTTCATCGACGCCGAGCACGCGCTCGACCCGGACTATGCCAAGAAGCTCGGTGTCGACACCGATGCGCTGATCGTCAGCCAGCCCGACACCGGTGAGCAGGCGCTGGAGATCGCCGACATGCTGGTGCGTTCTGGGGCGATCGACATCATCGTCATCGACTCCGTCGCGGCGCTCGTGCCGCGCGCCGAGATCGAGGGCGAGATGGGCGACTCGCACGTCGGCCTGCAGGCACGCCTGATGAGTCAGGCGCTGCGCAAGATCACCGGCGCGCTGAACAACACCAATACGACGGCGATCTTCATCAACCAGCTGCGCGAGAAGATCGGGGTGATGTTCGGCTGCATGTCGTACAACACGCGGATCACGCTGGCCGACGGATCCACCGAAAAGATCGGCAAGATCGTCAACCAGCGGATGGACGTCGAGGTCCGCACCTACGACCCCGTGACCGACAGCGTCGTTGCCAGGCCGGTGACCAACTGGTTCGACAATGGTCCAGCCGCACGCTTCCTTCAATTCACGGTCGCCAAGTCCGGAGGAAACGGACGCTCACAGTTCGCCGCCACCGAGAACCATTTGGTCCGCACGCCTGGTGGTTGGCGCGAGGCCGGCGAGTTGATCGCAGGAGATCGGGTCATGGTCAGCGAGACGGCGCGTCTGTCCGACCAGCAGTGGCAGGTCATCCTTGGCGGTCTGCTGGGTAACGGCCATTTGGCTCCCAACACCCGGGGACGGTCAGGCGTTCGCTACCGCATGGGGCACGGACCCAAGCAGGTCGCGTATCTCGACTGGAAGTGCGCCCAGCTCGGCAACATCGGCCAGACCCGGACAGTTCGGTCCACGGGCGCGGTTCACGTCGACTTCACTCCGTTGCCCGAGCTCGGCGAGTTGCGTGAAGTCGTCTATTGGGGCGACGGCAAGAAGCACGTCACCGACGAGGTGCTCAAGCAGCTCACCCCGGTGGCTCTTGCGGTGTGGTTCATGGACGACGGCTCCGTTGCCCTGCGCAGTAAGGGTCTGCAGGAGCGAACGCGCGGGGGTAGTGGTCGGATCGACTTTTGCGTCGAGGCGATGAGTCCGTCCAGCCGCACTCGGCTCGCGGACTACCTACGCGACACATTCGGAGTCGAGGCCGCGGTCACGACGCGGGGCCGAGCCCAGAAGTCGTATCTGGTGCTGACCACCGCTGGTTCCGCGCGCTTCATGGAAGTTGTGGCGCCGTATGTCCATCCGTCGATGGACGACAAGCTGCTGCCGAGATTCCGTGGCCAGTTCGCGATGCCGCCGCAGTTCGTGCCGCCGCGGGAGGTCCTGGTGCCCGCTCGCGTCTTGGATGTCCACGTCAAGCCGCCGACCCGATCGATGCACCGATTCGACATCGAAGTCGAGGGCACCCACAACTACTTCGTCGACGGGGTGATGGTGCACAACAGCCCCGAGACGACCACGGGTGGCAAGGCGCTGAAGTTCTATGCGTCTGTCCGACTGGACGTGCGTCGGATCGAGACCCTGAAGGACGGCAACGAGCCAGTGGGCAATCGCACACGGGTCAAGGTCGTCAAGAACAAGGTCAGCCCGCCCTTCAAGCAGGCCGAGTTCGACATCCTCTACGGCCACGGCATCTCGCGCGAAGGCGGCTTGATCGATATGGGCGTGGACCAGGGCTTCGTGCGCAAGTCCGGGGCCTGGTACACCTACGACGGCGACCAGCTCGGTCAGGGCAAGGAGAACGCCCGCAACTTCCTCAAGGACAACCCCGACCTGGCCGACGAGTTGGAGAAGCGGATCAAGGAGAAGCTCGGCATCGGTCCGCGCGTGGACGCACCGGCCGTCGTCGACGTGCCAGTCGAATTCTGACGGTCGTGAGCAGCCAGTCGCGGCCCGCCCTCGACGCCTTGCGCGCCGAGGTGGCCCGGCTCCAAACCGGCGGGAACCCACACCCCCCGCCGCGGTCGTCGCCGGAATCCACTCCCTCCGGCGACGACCGCACACCAGCGGCTCGGGATCCGCACGCCGTCGCGAAGGCAATTGTCTTGCGCCAGTTGACGAATTCGCCCAAGACGCGGGCCCAGCTGGAGCGCGCGCTGGCGAAGCGGGAGTGTGACCCGGCAGTGGCGCGCGAGGTTTTAGACCGGCTCGCCGAGGTCGGTCTGGTCGACGATGCGGCGTATGCCGAGCTCTATGTCCGTTCGAAGCAGAACAGCCGGGGCGTGGCCAAGGCGATGCTGAGCCGGGAGTTGCGCGCGAAAGGCGTTGCTGCCGACACGGCCGCCGACGTCCTCGACGCCGTTCCTGATGCGGTCGAGGAAGAGCGAGCGCGAGCCCTCGTTCGGACCCGGCTCAAGCGACTGAACGGGCTCGACCGATCCGTTCAGGTGCGCCGGCTCGCGGGGCTGTTGGCTCGCAAAGGGTATCCGTCCGGGTTAGCCGGCCGGGTCGTGTTCGAGGAGATCGCACTGTCGGCGGAGCACGTGCGCGACTGAGGGGCGGGCCTTGGGTGGGCCCGGGATGGGCGGGCCGTCCTGCCCCACGGCGGGGGAAGTCCTGTTATAGTCAAAATGACTGTAATGCCGCAGAGAGGGGGATCCGTAGTGGATGCAACTGAATCGACGGTCCCGAGCGGGCCTTCATCAAGGGCCGTGGGTGGCACGTGGCACGCGCCGAGCCCGGGGATGCTCACCGACCGCTACGAGTTGACGATGTACTCCTCCTTCGTCGAGGACGGCAGCGTCGACGATCACAGCGTTTTCGAAGCCTTTGCCCGTCGTCTGCCGCCGGGCCGGCGTTATGGCCTACTTGCCGGGCTTGGCAGACTGATTCCGCTGATCGCCGACTTCGGTTTCGACGAGGACGAGATCGGCTATCTCTTGCAGGTCGGCGCGATCACGCCCAAGGCGGCCGACCGGCTGGCGGACTTCCGGTTCAGTGGCGACCTGACGGCCTATCCGGAGGGCGAGATCTACGTTCCCGGGAGCCCCGTCCTCACCGCGGAGGGCCCGCTGGGTGAATGTCTGCTCCTCGAGACACTCGTGCTCTCGGTGCTCAATCACGACACGGCCGTCGCCAGCGCTGCCGCCCGCATGGTCACGGCCGCGGGCGACCGGCCGATCATCGAGATGGGCAGTCGGCGAACGCACGAGATGTCGGCCATCGCGGCGACCCGCGCGGCCTATCTGGCCGGCTTCGGGAGTACGAGCAATCTCGCCGGTGGCCACCTTTACGACATTCCGACCGTGGGCACGGTGGCCCACGCCTTCATCCTCTCTCACGAGAGCGAGCGCGCAGCCTTCGCCAGCCAGGTGGCCGCCCTGGGCGTCGGCACCACCTTGCTCGTCGACACCTATGACATCGAGCAGGGCATCCGGACGGCGGTGGAGGTAGCCGGGTCCGGGCTGGGCGCGATCCGCATCGACTCCGGCGATCTCGACATCGAGTCGCGCCGTGCCAGAGCGTTGCTCGACGAACTCGGCGCCACCGGCACCCGCATCGTCGTCACCAGTGACCTTGACGAGTACGTGATCACCGCCCTCGGCGCGGCACCGATCGACGGGTTCGGCGTGGGCACGCGCGTCGTTACCGGATCGGGGCATCCCACCGCGGGGATGGTCTACAAACTCGTCGCCGTAGCCGACCGCCCCGGAGCCGATGCACCCCTTCGCCCGGTGGCGAAGAAGGCGAGCGGCAAGGGATCCGCGGGCGGGCGGAAAACGGCATACCGGCGAGGAGACGGGAGCGAAGGCTTCACTCTCGACGGCACCGTTCCCCCGGACGCCCGGCCCCTGCAAGTGCCCGTGATCCGGGGCGGCGAGATCGTCCACAACCCGGCGCTCGACGAGATCCGCGGGTATGCCCGGGCGGTCGTCGAGGCCTTGCCGGCGAGCGCCCGGGATGTCGCCGACGGGACGCCTTTCACCACTGCAACCGAGGAGGACTAGGCATGAGCACCACAGCGCTTCTGGTCGTCGACGTCCAGAACGATTTCGTCGAAGGCGGATCGCTGGCCGTCACCGGTGGGCGCGCCGTCGCCGCTGCGATCGTCGACCACATCGATCGGTATGCCGGCGACTACCGCCTCATCGTCGGCTCCCGAGATTGGCACACACCAGGATCGGACAATGGGGGCCATTTCGCACTGACCGGCGCGCCCGACTACGCGGGCACCTGGCCGGTGCACTGCGTCGCCGGCACAGCGGGTGCCGAGTTCGCCGAGGCGGGCCTGGCGGATCGGCTGACCCATCAGGTGCGCAAAGGGATGGGCGAGCCGGCCTACTCGATGTTCGAAGGGCGCGCCGACGCCGACGGCGATGGCTTGGCCGAACTTCTTGCTGCGCAAGGGATTCGAGCCGTGGACGTGGTAGGGATCGCGACCGACTACTGCGTTCGCGCCACGGCGCTCGACGCACGCCGGGCCGGCTTCGAGACACGGGTGATCCTTCCGCTGACGGCGGGGGTGGCGCCGCAGTCCTGTGCTGCGGCGCTCGATGAGCTGGCCGCCGCTGGCGTGGAGGTGCTCCGATGAGCGCGGCGAAGCGGTCCGGTGAGAGCTATCCGCCGTTCGCGGTGACCGTGGATCTCGCCGTGTTCACCATCCACGAGGGAACCCTGGCCGTGCTGCTCGTCCAACGTGGGGATGACCCCTTCGCAGGGCACTGGGCCCTGCCGGGTGGCTTCGTCGGAATCGCCGAGGACGCCGCAAGCGCGGCGTGGCGGGAACTTGCCGAAGAGACTGGCCTGGAACGCTTTTCGGGACACCTCGAGCAATTGGCCACCTACTCGGCGCCGGATCGTGACCCGCGGATGCGAGTCGTTTCCGTTGCGCACGTCGCCTTCGCGCCGGGCCTGGCTCGCAGCGGCCCGACGGCCGGTTCGGACGCCGCAGCGGCGCGATGGTGGCCGGTCGAGGACCTGGGGCTGGATGCGGATGCCCCGGGGGAGGGGAGCCTCGACCTCGCCTTCGACCACGCCGACATCCTGCGCGATGCCCTGGAGCGCGTGCGATCGAAGATCGAATACACCACGCTCGCAGCACAGTTCGCCGACGAGCCGTTCACCTTGGCCGACCTGCGCCGCGTGTATGCCGCTGTCTGGGGGGCCGCACCGGACCTCGGCAACTTCCGTCGCAAGGTGCTCTCGACCCCTGGCTTCGTGGTGGCGACCGAGGGCCGGGACGAGAGTGACGGTCGCCTCGGGCGACCGGCGTTGCTCTATCGGCGCGGTCCGGCGACGACCTTGCAGCCGGCGATGCTGCGCCCGGACGGGCTGGCCGCCGGCTGACTAGGGGCTAGGGCACGTCCTCGATGAACTCCAGCCGGTTGCCGAAGGGGTCGTCGGTGTGGAAGCGCTTGGTGCCCGGGACTTCCTGACTCCACCGGACCTCGCCCCCGGCCTCGGTCAGGCGCGCGGCCAGCGCATCGAGGTCGGTGGCCAAGAGTGCGGGGTGCGCCTTACGGGCCGGCACGAAGGGCTCTTCGATCCCCATGTGCATCTCGAGGTCGCCGAGCCGGAACCAACACCCGCCTCGCACGGCCAGCATCGGCGGCTTGGGCACTTCGATGAAACCCAGCGCGTCCACCCAAAAGGACCGGCTGGCCTGCTCGCCGCCCGGCGGGATGGCGAGTTGGACATGTTGCAGACGGGTGATCCGGAAGGACGTCATGGCGCCAGCGTGCCAGGTCCGGGCGGCCGGTGCGGGCGATCAGGCGACGAAGCCGTGGGCGGCGGCGGTCGTGATCCCGGCGACCCCGTGGGCGCGGACATGATCGACGGCCGCGCCGAGACGTTCGACCGCGGTCGCCATCACGTCGGGGTCAGCGACATAGGGGATCCGGACGTGATGCTCGAAGCCGCCGGAGGGGGCGAAGCGGGGTCCAGCAGCGATTTGCAGGCCGAGGCGCTCGGCGGCGAGAGCGACCGCACCGGCGCTGATCTCGCCGAGGTCGACCCACAGATTGAGGCCACCGCGCGGCACCACGAAGCGCGCGTCGGGAAGCCGCTCGCGCAGTGCGGCGCTCGTCGCATCGCGGGCCGCGCGAAGCTCGGCGAGCCGGCCGATCGGCATACCGCCGTGGGTGCGCAGCAGGTGGGTCAGGACGAGTTGTTCGAGGATCGGCGCACCGAGATCGAGGGTCGCCCGCGCGTCGAGCAACCGCCCGGCGAGCGCGCCCGGCACGCGGATCCAGCCGATCCGCAGGCCGCCCCAAAAGCTCTTGGCCGCACTGCCGAGCGCGATCGCGTCCGGGGCCAACACGCCGAAAGGTCGCACGGCCGGGCCGCCGTCGAGGTCGACCTCTGCCACCGTCTCGTCGATGAGCGGGATGGTGCCGCTGCGCCGAAGTGCCCTGGCGAGTCGTTCGCGGTCGCTGTCGTCGAGCAGGGCGCCGGTCGGATTGTGAAAGTCGGGGATCAGGTATGCCGCCCGCGCGCCCCCGGCGCGCAACACCCGTTCCGTCTCGTCGAGATCCGGCCCCGTCGCATCCACGGGGATCGTCAGGGTGCGAGTCCCGCTGCGGCCCAAGGCTTCCAGCGCGTTGGGATAGGTCGGACTCTCGACGATGACCTGGTCGCCCGCGGTGAGGAGGGCGCGCGAGACGATGGCCAGGCCGGCGACTGCGCCGGAGGTGACGAGGATCTGGTCGGGGCTCGTCGGCAGGCCGCGCTGCCGGTAGCGGTCGGCGATCGCGGAACGCAGATCGAGCAGGCCGACCGGGGCGTAGCCGTTGTCGCTGAGATAGCCGGGGAGTTCGGCGAGGGCCGCGGCAAAGGCATCGAGAATCCCCTCCGGCGCCCTCGTGGCGGCGCAGGTCAGGTCGATGGCGTCGGGATCCAGCCGTATCGCCGGCGTGAGCACTCGACCAGCTGACGCGGATTTGCTCGGCACGCGCGCGATCGAGCCCGACCCACGACGCGCGGCGAGATAGCCGCGCTCGGCCAGCACGGCATACGCGTTGGTGACGGTCGTGCGAGAGCAGCCGAGTGCGGCGGTCAACTCGCGCTCGCTGGGCAGGCGGGTGCCGGAGGGGATGCGGCCGTCGGCGAGCAGCGCCATGATCGCACCGGCGAGCGACCGATAGGCGGGGCGAGCCAGGGCGTCTTCGCCGAGGAGGCGTCCGAGCCGCACGGCGGAGATGGACGGCGTCATGAGGCCACTATTGCATGATTGGCTATGTAAAACCAGACCACTTGGGGGCAGGCTGTAGGCATGTCACCACTTGCGCTGGCCCGCCGCGGCCTGGCCCGCCGGGCGGACCTGCATCCGATGACCCCGCTGGAGCAGATCCGCGCTGGGAAGACGGCCCACCGGCTGAGTCAGCTGGTGATCGGTCTGGTGCTCTACGGCGTCTCGATGGCGATGATGCTGCGCAGCGGCCTCGGTCTCGATCCGTGGGATGTCTTCCATCAGGGCGTGCAAGAGCACTGGGGGGTCAGCTTCGGCACGGTCGTGATCGTTACGAGTTTTGTGGTGTTGCTCCTGTGGATACCGCTTCGGCAGTGGCCGGGGCTGGGGACGGTGCTCAATTCCGTGCTGATCGGGCTCGCGACCGACGCGACGCTGCGCGTGCTGGACGCGCCAGACAACCTGGGCGCTCGATGGGGGCTCCTCCTCGGCGGCATCGTGGCCAATGCCATCGCGGGCGGCCTTTACATCGGCAGCCAGTACGGGCCCGGGCCGCGCGACGGGCTGATGACGGGCCTGCACCGGCGCACCGGGGTTTCGTTGCGCCTGGTCCGCACCTCGATCGAGGTGTCGGTACTCGTCGTCGGCTGGCTGCTCGGCGGTGTCGTCGGCCTTGGCACCGTGCTGTATGCCGTCCTCATCGGCCCCTTGGTGCAGGTCTTTCTGCCGATGTTCACGGTGCGACTGCCGGCCCCGGCCGCGGAATCGGCGACGGTCCGGCGCTGAAGATCCCCGGTCCTTAGCCCCCTAGAGAGCCGATCCTTTGGCACGGTGGAACCACTGATCAACCGAACAAAGGAGAAACGCATGGGTATCGGCGACAAGATCAGCAATGCCACCGAAGAGGCCGTCGGCAAGGTCAAGGAGAAGGTCGGTGACGCCACGGACAACGAGCGTCTGCAGGCCGAGGGGTTGACCGAGCAGGCCGAGGCCAACGTCAAGCAGGCTGCCGAGCGTGCCGGGGACGCCGTCGACGACGCGCGCGACGCGGCCAAGGACGCCTTCGGTTCCTGATCGTCATCACCGGGTCGGGCCCCGCCCGGGGATCTGGGCGGGGCTCGACCTGTGCACGGGCGGCGGTCAGCCGTCGATCGCTAGCGCCAGGGGGAGCACGGCTGGGGCCCCGGCGCGCCGCAAGGCTCGCGCCGCCTCGGTGACCGTCCACCGGGAACTCACAAAGTCGTCGACGAGCAGGATCGGGCCGGGAATGCCGGCCAAGGCGTCGGCCAATGCCAGACCGACGGCCAGGCGCTCCCACACATTCGCCAGCCGGAAGGCGGAATTGCCGCCCGGCTCACCGGCTGGACCACCATCAATCACGTCGAGGGTGCCCAGATAGCGCAGCCGACCGATCTCGGCGATGCCCTGCGCGAGCGAGGTCACCAGCGCCGGCCGGGCGCGCGACGGAATGGCCACGACGGCCACCGGTCGCTGTGCCCAGCCCCATTCCGTGAGCACCTGAACCACCCCGGACAGCACCTCTGGGGGCACCGGCCCGTCCCGTTGCAGGAGCGGGCGCAAGCGTTGGCCCCATCCCAGGTCCGACAAGCGAGCGAGCACTCGCCCGTCCTCCGCCTGCTCCTGCGCCGCGATCTTGCCCCGGACCGGGACCCCGAGCCGGTCCATCCCGGTCGGCCACATCGCGCGCGGCTCGATCACGGTGCCGACTCGGGCCAACTGCTCGCGGGCGGCCCCGATTACCCGATCGGGGATCTCCGTTGGATACCAGGGGCCGGCGCAGTTGTCGCAGCGTCCGCAGTCGGCTGCGGAGTCGTCATCGAGCGCGTGCTGGAGGTACGCCATCCGGCAGGCCGCGCCGCGTTCATACGCGAGCATCTGCTCCTGCTCGGCCTGTCGCTGCTGGGCGACCCACGCGTACCGCTCGCCGTCATAGGTCCACGGCGCACCCGTAGCGATCCAGCCGCCGCTGACCCGGTTGACCGCCCCGTCGACATCGAGCACCTTCAGCAGCAACTCCAGTCGGGCGCGCCGGATGTCGACGATCGTCTCGATGGCCGCGGTCGACAGGGGGCGTCCGGCCTGCGCCAAGGCGGCTAGCACCGCTGACGCCTGCTCCTCGCGCGGCATCGACACCGAGGCGAAATAGCGCCAAATGTCCTGATCCTCCGGCCCCGGGAGCAGCAGGACATCGGCCCGCTCGGTGGCCCGCCCGGCCCGCCCGACCTGTTGGTAGTAGGCCACGGGCGACGATGGTGCGCCGACGTGCACGACGAAGCCGAGGTCGGGCTTGTCGAAGCCCATGCCGAGTGCCGAGGTCGCGACGAGGGCCTTGATCTCGTTGGCGCGCAAGGCATTCTCGAGGCGTTCGCGGTCCCCTGGGTCGGTGCGACCGGTGTAGGCCGCCACCCGATGACCGGCCCGCGCGAGGGCGTCGGCAATATCCTCGGCACCGCTGACGGTCAGCGCATACACGATGCCGCTCCCCGGCAGGTCGCCAAGATGCGCGAGCAGCCAGCCCAGCCGCTGCTCCGGCGACATCGAGCGCAGCACGCCGAGCCGCAGCGAGTCCCGGGCCAGGCCGCCCCGGATCGTCGTGACCGGCGCGCCCCCCGCGGACAACTGCACTTCGACATCGGCGACGACCCGCGCATTCGCCGTCGCGGTCGTCGCGAGGACGGGCGTGTCGGCCGGGAGACCGTCGAGCAGGTCCTTGATCCGGCGATAGTCCGGTCGGAAATCGTGCCCCCAGTCACTGATGCAGTGCGCCTCGTCAACGACCAACAACCCGCAGCGGCGCGCCAGGTCGGGCAGTTGCTCCTCGCGGAAGCGCGGGTTGTTCAGGCGCTCGGGCGAGACGAGCAGCACGTCGACGTCGTCGGCCGCCAGCGCATCGCGCACCTGATCCCAGTCGGTGGCATTCGCCGAGTTCATCGTCACCGCCCGGATCCCGGCGCGTTCGGCTGCGCCGATCTGGTCACGCATCAGCGCCAGGAGCGGCGAGATGATCACCGTCGGTCCGGCTCCGGCCGCCCGCCGCAGGGCCGTCGCGACGAAGTAGACGGCCGACTTGCCCCACCCGGTGCGTTGCACGACGAGCACCCGGGCCCGCCGCTCCACCAGCGCCTCGATCGCCTCGAACTGCCCGTCTCGGAAGTCGGCGTCGGCGCGGCCGACGAGGCGGCGCAGGTCAGCTTCGGCCCGTTCGCGCAGCGACGGTGCCCCGGCCGGTGGTGCCGGCGGGCCGGTTGTGGAACTGGGTCGCGTCATACCGATGACCGTATGCCGTGCCGCCGACAGCCGGTCATCCGTCGTCCACAGGTCAGCCCGCGATCGGGGTGACGTGTTGGGTCCCCGCGAAGTATTGGAGGAGCGGAGCGGGGGAAAACTTCGTGGAGTGACTTCGGCCCGCGATCCGGGGTCGTCAGGGCAGACTGAGCCGTACCTCATCGCCCGGACGCAACTGGGCGGCCCGGTCCGCAGCGACTGACGACACGACGGCTACGACCGGATAGCCGCCTGTCGCCGGATGGTCGGCGAGGAACAGGATCGGCTGCCCCGACGGCGGCACCTGGATCGCCCCGCGGACCACGCCTTCGCTAGCCAACTCGGCTCCGGGTGACTGCCAGCGCAGGTCCTCGCCGGCCAACCGCACGCCCGTCCGGTCCAGGCGATCCGTCACGCGCCACGGCATCGCGCGCAGGCGGCGCCGCGCCTCGTCGGTGAGCCAGTCGGCCCG
>NZ_DAOQZV010000072.1:0-3813 GCF_035343835.1 Nostocoides sp.
ATAGCGGGTGGCAAGCAGATGCTGCGCTTGTTCCGCCAGCGCGCGGCGGGCCGGGAGCGGGTGGGGTCGGGCGTCATACGTGATCGACCGGGCGCAGGGTGCTCGCGGCGGCGATCGCCCGCAGGACGGCCGCGGCCTTGTTGCGGGTCTCGTCGTATTCGAGGGTCGGGACGCTGTCGGCGACGATGCCGGCGCCAGCCTGGACATAGGCGCGGCCACCGCGGATGACGGCGGTGCGGATCGCGATGGCGACGTCCATGTCCCCGTGGAAATCGGCATACCCGACGACGCCGCCGTAGATGCCGCGCCGAGTGGGTTCGTAGTCGTCGATCAGGGCCATCGCCCGCGGCTTGGGAGCCCCCGAGAGCGTGCCGGCGGGGAAGGTCGCGGCGAGCGCGTCGTAGGCGGTGTGACCCGAGGTGAGGTGGCCGACGACGGTGGACTCGAGGTGCATGACGTGGCTGTAATGGCGGGCGTTCATGAACTCGACGACGTCCACCGAGCCGGCGGCGCAGACGCGCTGGAGGTCGTTGCGGCCGAGGTCGACGAGCATGACGTGCTCGGCGCGCTCCTTGGGATCGTCGAGGAGCTCCTCCTGGAGCGCCAGATCGTGCTCGGGACTCTTGCCACGAGGGCGGGTGCCGGCGATCGGGTGCAGGATCACCTGGCGGCCGGTGACCTTGATATGCACCTCCGGCGAGGAGCCGACGATGTCCAGCGGGCCGCCGGCCGGATGCTCGAGCCGGAAGAAATACATATAGGGGCTGGGGTTGGTCGAGCGCAGCACGCGGTAGACATCGAGCGCATCGGCCGGACAGGCGATGTCGAAGCGCTGGCTGACGACGATCTGGAAGGCTTCGCCGGCCCGGATGTCTTCCTTGGCGCGTTCGACCATGTCCTCGAAGGCATTCGGCGTCATATTGGTCGTGACGTCAGCGAGGGCTGCGGCTGCGCGCGTCGGGTCCAGAGTGGAGACGGTCGACTCCGCGGGTCCCCCGAGGGCGGCTGTCATCGCATCGAGCCGCTCGAGCGCGTCGCGCCACGCCCACTCGACGCGGGCGTCGGTGTTGTCATAGTTGATGGCGTTGGCGATCAGCAGGACCGAGCCGTCGCTGTGGTCGAGCACGGCGACATCGGTGGCCAGGACCATGGCGACCTCGGGCACGTCGACGTCGCGGAGGGTGTTGTCGGGGAGCCGCTCCCAGCGGCGCACCGCGTCGTAGCTGATGGCACCGACCAGGCCGGAGGTCAGCGGCGGGAGGCCCGCGATGGGCTCGGTGGCCAGAGCGGCGACGGTGTCGCGGATCGCTTCGACCGGGTTGCCGCCGGTGGGGACGCCCACGGGCGGATCGCCGAGCCAGATCGCCTCGCCGTCACGCTCGGTGAGAGTCGCGCGGCTGGCAGCCCCGATGATCGAGTAGCGGCTCCAGACCCCGCCGTGCTCGGCCGACTCCAGCAAGAAGGTGCCGAGGCGGCCGCCCGCGAGGCGACGATAGAGCCCCAGCGGCGTCTCGCCGTCGGCGAGGAGCCGGCGCACGACCGGCACGACGCGGCGGTCCTGCGCGAGGACGGTGAAGGTCTCCAGGCTCGGCCAGGTGTGCCCGTATGCCAGATCGGGGGCTTCCGCGGTCATCGCTGGCCTCCGGCGGTGGTTGCGGTGGGCACGGCAGCAACGGCACCGAGGTCGTTGCCGTCGAAGCAGGTGCGCGTGCCCGTGTGGCAGGCGGCGCCGACCTGATCGACGCGGACGAGCAGGGCGTCGCCGTCGCAGTCGATCGCAACCGTCTTGACCAACTGGATATGTCCGGAGGTGTCGCCCTTGCACCAGTACTCCCCCCGGCTGCGCGACCAAAAGGTCACCCGGCCGGTCGTCAGGGTCCGGTGCACGGCTTCGTCATCCATCCAGCCGAGCATCAGCACCTCGCCGCTGTCGTGCTGTTGGATGATCGCCGCGACCAGGCCCTGCTCGTCCCGCTTCAGGCGTGCGGCGATGCTGGGGTCCAAGGGCATTGCTGCATTATCGCGCGCGCCCTGGTCTCGAGTGCTCGCGGAGCCGGATGCCGAGCGTTCGCGCTAGGCGCCGCGGGGCTTACCCGGCTGGAAGAGCCACGGCTCAAACAAGCCGCTGAGGTCGCGTCCCGACACCCGGGTCGCGAGCGTGACGAATTGAGCTGTGCTCGCGGGCTGGCGGCGGTGCATGGACACCCACTGGTGCAAGATCGTGCTCATCGCCGAGTCGCCGATGAGCCGGTCGAGGCGGTAGAGCATGGCCCCGCCGCGGGCGTACACCGCATCGGAGAAGAGGTCGTCGGCGCCTGGGTCGGTGACGACGGTCTGCCACGATCCCGACATATCGCGTACTGCTTCGCGATAGCTGGCCGCGAGCGACTCGTGGTCAGTGGTCGAGTGGTGTCGCCACAGCCACTCCCCCCACGTCGCAAGGCTCTCGTTGAGCCAGATGTCACGCCACTGCCCGAGCGCGACCTGGTCACCGAACCACTGGTGCGTCAGTTCATGGGCCACTGTGGCCTCGTCGGCCTCATCGGTCATCAAGAGGGTGCGGGTCTGGTTCTCCATGGAGGCCCCAGCCTGCAAGTCCTTATCGACGATGTGGCCGTAGGAGCTAAACGGGTAGGGTCCGAACTGCCCCGAGAGATAGCGCATCATCTGCGGCACCTTGGCCAGGACCGCGTCGATCTTCCGCTGCCTCCCGCTGGGGATGTCGCGGTCGATGTAGTCGTAGATCGGCACCCCCATCGCCGAGCGCGTGATAACGCGATAGTTGCCGACGGCGATCTCGGCGAGGTAGGGCGCCATCGGGTCGTTGGTACGCCATTGGTAGGCGGTCGTGTTGCCGGTGGTCCGCTTGCCCACCGGGAGACCGTTGCTGACCCCCACCAGCCCGCGGGGCACGGTGAGGTTGACGGCATACGTCGCCTTGTCGTGCGGGAGATCATTGCAGGGGAACCACGTCGGCGCACCCGTGGGTTCGGCTGACAACACCACACCATCGGCGGTCGGGATCAGCCCGGTCGAGAAGCCGTTGACGACTGGGGGTCGCCGGATGATCGCGCCATACGCCACGGCGACCGAGACCCGCGTGCCCGCGGCGATGAGCCGCTGCGGGGTGATCACCAACTCGCCATCGGCCCGATGCGCGTAGGCGACTGCGTGCCCGTTGATGGTCACGCTGCACACGTGGAGGGTGCTGGACAGGTCGAGGTCGAAGCGTGTGAGCGGCTGGGTGGCACGAATGGCGACCGTGGCGGTCCCCTCGATCCGGCCGAGGTGCTCCCCTTGAGCAGGTGGTACTGGTCGCGGATCGCCTTGGGCAGGTACTTCTCCGGCGTGTAGCTCCGGTCGAGGTCATAGTGCTGGGCATCGATCCCGCCATTGCCGGCCATGGGGTAGTACTGGTCCCCGCCGCCCGCGCTTTCGATGGTCGACTCGGTGCCGGACGGCGTGCCGTATGCCGCAGGAGCGCCGCCCGCGGTCGCCGCCGTTATCGACAGGGTCCAGGCCGCCCCGGCCAGGTCAGCACGTCGTTGGTCCAGAGGGTCACGCGCGTGTCGCCCGCCGCCTGCGCGAAGCCCACACAGGCCTTCACGAGCGCACTACCCGCACCCAGGCCGCGAGCTCTCGGGGTCACCAGGAGGACGCGCAACTTGGCCAGACCGGGCGGTTGCCTGCGAAGTCGGCGATGATCCGGGCAACCAGCGCCTCGAACTGCGAGCCCCAGCCGAACTGCTCGGCGTAGGCCTCGCCATTGGCCATCACGACCCACCCGCGGTCACCGGGCCGGTCGGCGAGCCG
>NZ_DAOQZV010000072.1:3913-13682 GCF_035343835.1 Nostocoides sp.
AGCGGTTTGCGTCGGGAGGCCTGCGGGTCACTCTGGCACATGGCGTGAAGCCGCCCCGCCCCGCTGCCTCAGCCGCCCTGCTGGTTGGCGACCCAGGAGGCGTGGAGCGCGGCATACGGGCCGGGTTCGGTCACCAGGCGGTCGTGTGGGCCGCGCTGGACGACCCGGCCCCGGTCCATGACGATCACCTCATCCGCCGCCTGGGCGGTCGAGATGCGGTGGGCGATGGTGATCGAGGTCCGGCCACGGGAGAGAGAGTCCAAGGCCCGCTGGATGCGGACCTCGGTCGCCGGGTCGACGGCCGAGGTCGCCTCGTCCAGGACCAGCAGGTCGGGGTCGGCGAGATAGGCCCGGGCGAGCGCGACGAGTTGCCGCTCCCCCGCCGACATCGCTTCGCCGCGCTGGCCCACCGGGGTGTCGAGTCCGGCCGGCAGACCCGCGACCCAGTGGTCCAGGCCGAGTTCGGTCATCGCCAGTTCGACGCGGGCGCGGTCGATGGCTGCGCCGAAGCGGATATTGGCCAGCACCGTGTCATCGAAAAGGAAGCCCTCCTGGGGAACCATCGCGACGCGCTCGCGCAGTGAGGCAAAGCGCACCTCGCGGATGTCGACATCATCGAGCCGGACCATCCCGGTCGAGGGATCCATCAGCCGGGTCAGCAGTTTGGCGAAGGTCGACTTCCCCGAGCCTGTCTCGCCGACGACCGCGATGCGGCTGCGGGGGCCGATGTGCTCAGTGACTTCATGCAACACCGGCTCCCCGCCGGGATAGGCGAAGCCGACCGCGTCGAAATCGACCCGGATGGGCCCGCGCGGCAGGTCGACGCCGGTGACCCCCGGGTCCGCGACATCGGCCGGGGTGTCGACGACCTCAAGCACCCGCCGCCAGCCGGCGACGGCGTTCTGCAACTCGTTGAAGATCTCGGTGGCCTGCTGGACCGGCATGGTGAACAAGCCGACGAGGAAGAGGTAGGCGAGCAACTCCCCCAGCGTCATCCGGCCGTTCGCGCCCAAGAGTGTCCCGACCACGAGCACCACGGCCAGCGTGATCCCGCCGACGAACTGCCCCGCCGCGAAGGCCGCTGAGCTGCGGATATGCGCCGTGGTCGCGGCTCGGCGATGCCCCTCGATGGCCTCGTCCAGGCGGGCGGCGGTCCGGTCTTCGACGCCGAAGCTGCGAATCGTGGACGCCCCCACCACGGACTCCGACACCGCGGCGAGGAGGTCGCCGACGCGTTCACGGACCGCGGCATACGCCACGCCGAGCGAACGCTGCATCCGCCGGACGGCGATGACGAGCGGGATGAAACACCCCCACGTGACCGCGGCCAGAATCGGGCTGTACCAGATCATCAACGCCGTCGCGAGGGTGATCTGCCCGAGACTGACGATCAGCATGATCCCGCCGAACTGGACGAATTGGCTGATCGTGTCGACGTCGGAGGTCACGCGGGAGACCATCGAGCCGCGGCGTTCGGCGTTCTGGGTGAGCACCGACAGGTCGTGGATGTGCCGGAAGGCGGTGACCCGCAAGGTGGCAAGCCCGCCCTCCGCGGCGGTAAAGAGCCGCACATTCACCACGTATGCCGTGGCCGCGGTCAGCACGACCACCGCCGCCGCGATCGCGAGATAGCGATAGACCAGGCCGGTGTCCGGCCCGCCGGGCGCCTGCAGCGCGTCGTCGGTGATGCGCTGGACGACGACCGGGACGACGACCCGGCCGGCCGTGGTGACCAGGGCGAGGAGAAGCGTGACGAGGGCGCCGGCGCGCAACTCGGGCGACAGGTCGAGCCCGCGCTTGACGGTCTCCCAGGCCCGGGGCTTGTGCTCGGCCGAGGCGAGCGTGGTCATCGGTTCACCGCTTCCCGCTCGGCGGCCTCGCGGGCATACGCAGTCACCAGGTCGTGATAACCCTGGCATCGCGTCATCAGTTCGTCGTGGCGACCGCGATCGCGCAACCGGCCGCGCTCGAGATAGACGACGTCGTCGGCGAGAGCGATCGTCGACATCCGGTAGGCGATGACGATCAGGGTCATGCCGCCCGTGCCGGCGCCGAGTTCGGCGAGGATCGCCTGCTCGACGGTCGGGTCCACGGCGCTGGTCGCGTCATCGAGGACGAGCAACTGCGGGCGGCGCACGAGGGCTCTGGCCAGCGCGAGCCGCTGGCGCTGCCCGCCGGAAAGCGTGGCCCCGCGCTCCCCCACTTCGGTGTCGAGGCCGCGGGGCAGGGCCGCGACGAAACCGTCGGCCTGGGCCGCGCGCAGAGCGGCCCAGACCTCGTCGTCGTCGATCTCCAGACCGAGGGTGATATTGCCGCGGACGGTGTCGTCGAAGACGAAGGTCTGCTGCGGCACGAGCGCGGCCTCGCGGGCCAGGGCGCCGCGAGCGAGCGCGCGGACATCGGAGCCGTCGACGCGCACCCTCCCGCGGGTCGGGTCGATCAACCGGACGACGAGCGCCGCCAGTGTGGACTTGCCCGACCCGGTCGGGCCCACGACGGCGACGGTCTGCCCGGGCGCGATCTCCAGGTCGATGCTCTGCAGCGCCTCGGGAGGGGCCGAAGCGGTGTGGGCGGCGGCGTAGTCGTAGGACACGCCCTCGAAGCGCACGGCCACGCCGCCCGGGTGGTCCGAGCCGAGGGGCGCGGTGCCGGGGAGGTGGATATCGCCATACGTCATCTGGCCGCGGGCTTCGAGGACGGCGCTGACGCGCTCCCACCCGACCAGGGTGCGCGGGATCTCGCCGAGCACCCAGCCCAAGGCGCGCACGGGGAAGGCGAGCACCGCGATCAGATAGGCGAGCTGGATCAACTCGGCCGTGCTCACCGCGCCGGAAGCGATCCGTTGCACGCCGACGCCGAGCAGGGCGAGAGTGCCGATCGTCGGGATCGCCTCGATGATCGGGTCGAAGGTGCCGCGGGTGCGGCCGACCTCGATGGCCGCCCGGCGCAGCCGGTCGCTGACCTCCGCGAAGCGCGCCGTCTCATGGCTCTCGCGGCCCATAACCTTGACGATGAGCGCGCCGTCGAAGCTCTCGTGCGCGACTTCGGCAACCTCGGCGCGCAGTTGTTGTGCGTGCGTGACGCGGGCACTCATCCGACGTTGGAAGACAGCATTCGCCGCGAAGAGCAGCGGGAAGATCGTGAACCCGACCGCCGCGAGCACGGGGTCGACCAGCACCATCTGGACCGCGCCGGCGAGCAGCATGACGATGACGCCGAGGGCCATGGGCAGCGGCATGAAGATGCCCCACGCTGCCTCGACATCCGCATTGGCGTTGGAGAGCAACTGCCCGGACGGATGTCGTTGATGCCACGCGAGCGGCAGGCGGAGGTATTGCCGGGTGACCTGCCGTCGGTAGTCGGCAGCGACGTTGAACATCGTGAAGCCGCCGGCGATGCGCCGCAGCAATACCCCGATCGTGGTCAGCACGACCACGCCCCCGATGACCGCGAAGATCACCGCGGCCCGTCGCACCTCCAGATGACCGTCCGCAATGGCGGGCGTGATCTCGTGCGTGGTGACCCAGCCGACGGCCTGCGCCATCCCCGCGGTCATCACGCCGTAGAGCGTGCTCCCGCCCACCGCGAGCGCGAACAGCCCCGGCTCGGCCCGGACCCCCTTGGCCACCACGCGGGCGCTGCGCCGCAGAAGGCCCGTGGGTGGCAGGGCCCCGCCGAGATCGTCAGCCGGCATACGTCAGGCGAGCCCGAGCTTGCCGGCCCAGAGCGCTTCGACGGCCTCGTCGCGGCCCCGCGTGGAGATGTCCGCGACGCGATGCCGGCCGTATGCCGCGAGCACCAGTTCGCCGGGAGTGCCTTCGATCGTGACGCTGCCGAGACGAGTCGGCGACTTGGCGACCACGCGGCCGTAGGGGCTGACCAACTCGGCGCCGGTGGCGGCGCGGCGGAACATCAGCTTGGCCATCCGGCTCAATGCCGTCCACAGCGCGCGCTGCTCGGCCTCGGGGATGGCGCGATGCTCCAGCCCCGGCTCACCGCGCAGGACGTCCTCGTGGTGGATATAGAACTCGACCAGGTTGACCAACTCATCGACCGGGCCGATGTGGGTTGGCGAGTAGATCGGCGGACCGGTGCGGACGGCCTCGACCAGCTCGGGCCAGGGCTGGTGACGCATCGCGCGCTGGCGCGACTTGGCCCACCCGCCGACAACCGGGAGCATCTCGCCGAGCAGCAGATCGGGCCGGCCGTCACGGATCACGAGGTGAACGGCTAGGTCGGCGCTCTTCCATCCGCCGCACAGCGTGGGCGCCTCCGGGCCGACCGTCAGAAAGGTGTCGCAGAGGGCCTCGCGCTCCGCATGGGCGAATCTCGTCATACGTCCATCCTGCACGGTGGCTCCGACAACCCCTAACCAGACGCCGCACCGAGCGTCAGCGCACCGGGTGCCCGTGCGCCCGGATGGCGTCCTTGACCTGGGCGATCGTCAGTGTGCCGAAATGGAAGACCGAGGCCGCGAGGACCGCATCGGCCCCCGCGTCGAGGGCCTCGGCGAAGTGGCCGGGGGTGCCGGCGCCCCCGCTGGCGATCACCGGGATGGTGACGGCCGCCCGGACCAATTCGATCAACTCGATGTCGAAGCCGGCCGTCGTGCCGTCGGCGTCCATCGAGTTCAGGAGGATCTCTCCGGCACCGAGTTCAGCGGCTCGAGCGCACCACGCGACAGCGTCGAGACCCGTGCCCTGGCGACCGCCGTGCGTGGTGACCTCGAACCCGCCGGCCGGCGCGCCGTCCCGAAGACGGCGGCGCCGGACGTCGGCGGAGAGCACGAGCACCTGGGCACCGAAGCGATCGGCGATCTCGGCGATCAACTCCGGGCGGACGATCGCCGCGGTGTTCACCCCGACCTTGTCGGCGCCGGCGCGCAGCAAATTGTCGACATCGTCGACACTGCGCACACCGCCGCCGACCGTGAGCGGGATGAACACCTGTTCCGCCGTCCGTCGAACCACGTCATACGTCGTCTCGCGGCCGCCACTGCTGGCGGTGACGTCGAGAAAGGTGAGCTCGTCGGCGCCCTGGGCGTCATAGGCCTTGGCGAGCTCGACAGGATCGCCGGCATCGACGAGGTCGACAAAGTTGACCCCTTTGACCACCCGCCCGGCATCCACGTCGAGACACGGGATCACGCGCGCTGCCAAAGCCATGGCGCCAACCCTAAGCGGCCTCGCTTACCAGCCGATCGTCTTCAGCAGGGCGAGGGTGACCGGGCCAGGGGTGCGAATGGTCTCGCCGTCGCTGATGGCATAGGTCATCAGCGAGTTCTGGTTGCCCTTGGGGAAGGTCGTCTCGTCCAGGTGGCTGTAGCTGCTGCCCTGGCGCCACGTCGAGGGCGCGTAGAGCTTTGCCGACTTGCCGCCATTGGCCGTGCGCACGCCCGGGCTGTCGAAGAAGACGTTGTTGCTCTTGAGCGCCGAGCCGAGTTGAGTGGAGTTGTCGGGCATCTTCCACAGCAGCGGGCTGGTGGCGGTCGACCCGAGCCGCGTGTAGCGGTCGTATGCCGTGTTCTTGCCCTGATACTTCACCGTTCCGGTGCTCCCGGACGCGTTGCCGACGCCGAGGAAGCCGACGCCGTGGCCGAGCTCGTGGGTCACGACACTCTGGAAGTCGTACTTCCCGACCGGCGCCGGGCCGGTTCCGAACCACCAGTTGGTGAAGTTGCTGCTGAAGCGCGCGACGATGTCCGGCGAGGCGTTCAGTTGCTTGCCGGCCTTCTTGTTGGCGATCGCGTCGACATTCCAGACGCCACCGATGTCCCACACGGCGGACGGACCGGCCGCACCGAGCACGCCGGGGCCGAGCGGCTCCCAGCTGGCCTTGACGGTGACCGGGACGGTGGTGTTGAGCTTGCCCGCCCAGGTGTTGACGGCCCGCTGGAAGGCCGCCTTGGCCTCGGCCGTGAAGCCGGTGTAGGTGACGACGAACTTCGCCGTGGGAGCAGCCTTCGCGGCGCTCGGCGCGTCCTCGACGACGCTCTGCGTGGTCGCCGCCGGACCGGCGTAAACGGGAACGAGGGTGCCCGGCAGGGAGCGCGGGGCGCTCTCCGCGGTGGACGCGCCAGGCGCGAGTGCGAGGCCGACGAGGGCGGCGAGCCCGGCACCTGCGGTCAGGCGAGTGGACAGCGTGGTCATGGATTCCTTCTTCATCGAGGGGCGGCGTCCGATCAGCGCCAGGCCCGGGCATCCCCTGCTCGGGCCGCCCATGAAACTAACACCACGCGGACCCGCAGCCAAGCACCCTATTCAGCCGGGCGTTGACGTTCGGCGACCAGCGCGGCGAGCCGCTCGGCCTCGCCTTGGCCGCGCGCCCCGTCGGCCCGCTGGATGGCCATGACCGCAAGCGTTTCGCCGTCGATCAACTCAAGTTGCACCCAGGGTTCGCCGCCGCCGAAGCGGACGTCCTCGATCTCGGCCCACGGGATCTCCCGGGTCAGCAGCAGATTGCGCACGCGCAGCCCGGACGCGAACGGCCAGGCACCGATGCGGGCATACCGGGCCATCAAGGCAGCAATCGCCAGGCCCAGCCCCCACATCATCAGCCGGTCGCCGAGGCGCCAGTCGCCACCCTCATCGGGCCCGGGCAACAGCCAGGCGACGACGCCGAAGAGGCCCACGGAGATCCCGGCCGCGGCGAGCGCGACCCGCCGGCCGCGGCCCGGCACGAAAGGCTCACTCAGAGCCGGCATGCCGAGATCTCGGTGACAAGGATGGCCCGGGCTCCGAGATCGTAGAGCGCATCCATGACCCGGTTGGTCTGCGCGCGGGGCACCATCGCTCGCACCGCCAGCCACGCTGGGTTTTGCATCGGCGAGACGGTCGGCGACTCCAGCCCCGGCGTCACCCGGCAGGCCTCCTGAACCAACTCGGCCGGGCAGTCGTAGTCCAACATCACATAGTGCCGCGCGGTCACGACGCCGACGAGGCGCCGCCGCACAACCTCCACCGCACCACCCTGGCTGGTCCCGGGCCGGCGGATGAAGACCGCCTCGCTGCGCAGGATCGGCTCGCCGAAGGGCTCGAGGCCCTGCGCCCGCAGCGTGGTCCCGGTCTCCACCACATCCGCGATGACATCGGCGACACCCAGCGTGATGGCCGTCTCGACGGCGCCGTCCAACCGGACGACGTCCGCCTGCACGCCGGCCTGCGCGAGATGCTTGGCGACCAGCCCCGGATAGGACGTCGCCACGCGGCGACTGGAGATCGCGGCGACGTCGGCGATCTCACCGGGGCGGGCGGCATACCGGAAGGTTGACGCGCCGAAGCCGAGCGCCATCACCTCCTCGGCGCCCGAGCCGGCGTCCAGGAGCAGGTCGCGGCCGGTGATGCCGGCGTCCACCGTCCCCGATCCGACATAGACGGCGATGTCGCGCGGGCGCAGATAGAAGAATTCGACGCTGTTGTCGGCGTCGGTGACCACCAATTCCTTGGGGTCGCGGCGGGTCCGGTAGCCCGCTTCCTTGAGCATCGCGATCGCGGAATCCGAGAGCGAGCCCTTGTTGGGGACGGCAAGACGCAGCACCCGGCCAGGGTATGCGAGGTCGCCAACGCCCCGAGCCCGGTGCTCAGCCAGCGACGCTGCCGCTCACAGATGCCGGTAGACATCCTCCGGCGTCAACTCGCAGGCGAGCATGAGCACCTGCAGGTGATAGAGGAGCTGACTGATCTCCTCCGCCGTCTTCGCGCGGCCCTCGTATTCGGCGGCCATCCACACCTCGGCGGCCTCCTCGACGATCTTCTTGCCGATCGTATGCACGCCCGCGTCCAGGGCGCGGACGGTCCCCGAGCCGGCCGGGCGGGTGCGTGCCCGCTCGGCCAGCTCGGCATACAGCGCGTCGAAGGTCTTCACGCGCGCCAGGGTAGGCCTGCGCGGCGTCAGCGGGCGACCGCGTCCGCCAGCACGTCCGGGGCGGGCACCCGCTTGGCCTCATTGGTCGCCTTGACCCACTGGCTGAAGCCGTAGAGGACGAAGAGGCCGTAAAAGGTGTACATGACGGCCGTCGGGACGTAGTCGGTCGCGAAGCCGAGCGGCACACCGACCAGGTCGACGCCGATCCACGCGAGCCAGAACTCGTTCCAGCCCCGCGCCATCGCATAGGTGGCGACGAAGGACCCGACGAAGATCCAGGCGTCGCACCAGTAGTACCACCACTGCGGTTGCCAGTAGGGGTTCGGGGCGGCGTTCCACAGGGCGACGAAGACCTGGTGAACGACGACGGTCCCGAGCAACCAGCCGGCGATAACGATGGCGCGCTCGCGCGTGGTCATCCACCGCGGTGTGATCGCCGGCGCATCGCCGCCACCCGCGCGCTTCTGCAGCTGCGACCAACGCCACCAGCCATAGATGCTCGTGACGATGAAGAAGATCTGTCGCCCGGCCTGGCCGAAAAGCGGAATCCGCTCTCCCGCACCGAGAGTCGCGCCGATATAGACGAAGAAGAGCATGATGTTGGCGGTGATACCGACGGGCCAGGCCCACACCCGCCGCTTCATGCCGAACCACGCCGAGACGACGCCGATGAGGACGCCGATCAGTTCGAGCCAGTGGAGTTGATATTTCCCGATCGGGATCGCGGCGTTGATGAGCCGCTGAAAGACATTCTCATCGGCCGCTGCGGCCATGAGTAGTGATGACATCTGGTGTTCGTCCTTTGAGTCGTTGTGTCACTTCGGACGAACTCCGGGGGACGTGCACCTCGGGCGGGCGAGCGGTCCGCGCAGGGGCGCGGACGGCATACGGCCGTCGGTACGTGCTGCCTCCCATCCGGACTTTCACCGTCGGTCCCGGAGTTTCACCGGATCAACCGCACACTGGCTGTGTACGGGTCGTGGACTGTCACCACCGGTTCGGAATTACACCGACCCCGGAGCACGTGCCCCCAGTATGCCTCGCCCCCGCCGCTCGCTCGCCTCAGGTGTGCGTGGCGTCCGCCACGCGAGATTGCCGTATGCCGTTGCCTCCCGCCCATCGGTGCACCCCCTCCGCGGGGGCTGGGTCGAGCGTGTTAGGTGTGAGTGGGCTTTCTCAGAAAGGGTGGGTGTGGACGGGCAGGCGGATTTCGAGGCCTTCGTGCGGGCCCGGTGGCCGGTGCTGCTGCGCACGGCGTATCTGCTGACCGCCGATCCGCATCTTGCCGACGACCTGCTCCAGGACACCCTGGTCAAGGTGGCCTCGCGGTGGGAGGCGATCATCCGCGGCGGGCCACCCGAGGCGTATGTGAAGCGCGCCCTGGTCACCGGGTCCATCGACGGCTGGCGGCGGCGGGGTCGGGAGCCACGGCCGATGCCCGATGTGGTTCTGGCGCAATCGATTCCGCCGGCCGGGCCGATCGATGTGAGTGACCGCGTCGATGTCGGCGCCGCGCTCGCGCAGCTGACGACCCGCCAACGAGCGTATGTCGTGCTGCGCTATGTCGATGACCTCACCGAGGTCGAGACTGCCCGCCTGCTCGGGGTCTCGGTGGGGACGGTGAAGTCGCAATCCCGTGACGCCCTGGCCCGCTTGCGCACGCTGCTCACACCCAGCGATTTCGGCGTCCCGGCCGGACGCACCACGACCGAGACCAAGCCCTTCCCGGGAGGTCCTTGATGACTGTCGAACTGCGCGATCTGCTTGTGCACCAGGCTGATTCGGCTCTGAGCGCGACCCCGTCCGAGCCACCGGGCGACCTGTGGTCGCAGGGGCGGCGTCGCCGAACCCGGCGCCGGCTGACGGTCACGGCGGCATCCGTGGCCGCGATAGCCGCGGTGGGCGG